>NZ_JAWLDW010000007.1:24150-56822 GCF_041686455.1 Rhodohalobacter sp. | reverse complement strand
CCTCCCCTCTCGAGAGGGGAAAAGCGTAAATAAAGAGGCGCAGCCTGCTTTATTTAGCGAGGGGTGTGTTAGTGTCCAGTGCTCGGGAGGTCAGGAGCACTCACTTTAATCTTTCAGTCATTCTTCCTAACTCGCTATTGAAGCCTGAAGCCAAATCTTTATTTCTTTTTACAAACAGGCACGGTTTAACTATGTTAATTCATCTTGTTAACATAAACCAAACTGAGTCAAATTTATGAGAAAACTGCTTACTGTAAGTGTGATGTTGTTTCTGTGGGCCATCAACCTGCAAGCACAAGATCGCCCGTATGTATTTGAGGGTGCGGAGATCATCCCGATTACGGGAGATGTAATTGCCAACGGTGTGTTGGTCGTACAAAATGGAAAAATTGAAGCTGTAGGTGAGGCGGGATCTGTATCGATTCCGAGAAATGCTGTACGCGTGGATGCCTCCGGAAAAGTGATTATGCCGGGATTGGTGGATACCCATTCTCACATCGGAGAAGGAGACGGGGGTGATCGTTCCGCGACACTTCATCCCGATGTTCGCATTATGGACACCATCGATCCAAGAAGTAAAACCTTCTACAAAGCTCTTGCCGGCGGATTGACTACTGTGAATATTATGCCGGGTTCCGGTCATCTAATGAGTGGGCAGACCGTTTATTTAAAACCAAAACCGGCCGACACAATTGAAGAAATATTGGTTGTGGTAGATGAAGACACGGGTATTTACGGTGGACTAAAAATGGCAAACGGAACCAACCCGCTTCGCTCCGGAGGAACGCCCGGTACCCGCGCCAAATCTGCGGCAATGGTTCGCTCACTGTTTCTGAAAGCACAGGATTATCAAAATAAAATTGAAGAAGCAGATGGTGATCCTGAAAAAATGCCGGCGCGCGATCTGGAGATGGAAACCCTGGTGGAAGTTCTGGAGGGTAAACGCATCGTTCACAACCATACCCACCGTCATGATGATATTCTGACATCTATTCGGTTGTCTGAAGAGTTTGGCTATCGGCTGGTACTGCAGCATGTGAGTGAAGCGTGGAAAGTGGCTGATGAAATTGCCAACTCCTCAAGTGTGATCGGTTCATCCATTATCGGTTTGGACTCCCCCGGCGGTAAAATGGAGACGATTGAGATTTTTGATATCAACGGGCGTGAACTGGAAAGAGCCGGTGCAGACGTGGCTTTTCACACCGACGATCCGATTGTAGATTCCCGTTTTCTGCTCCGGATGACTGCACTTGCAGTGAAGGAGGGGATGAGCCGTGAAAAAGCTCTGGAGTCATTAACACTTGCCGGCGCAAGAATGATGGATCTCGAACATCGTGTCGGATCACTGGAGAGCGGTAAAGATGCAGATTTTATCATTCTCTCAGGAGATCCTTTCAGCGTCTATACACATGTAGAGCAGACCTGGATTGATGGAGAAAAAGAGTGGGACCGTGAAGATCCTGAATTGGGTAAATATGCAACCGGAGGTTACGATATTTTCCGGTCAGCTACACTTCACACTCACCACTAATAGGGCCGAATTATGATGAATAAAAAATTGATAGCAATGAAAGATAAAGTGAAATTTACAGGTCTTGTTCTGGCAGTGATGATATTTTCGGTGTCTCTGTTTGTTGAAACCGCGGATGCACAGATCGCCGTAAAAGGTGAAACAGTTTACACTATGAACGGCAACGCCATATCAAACGGTGTAGTGTTGATTAACGATGGCAAAATTGAACGTGTTGGCTCAGCCAATCGAGTCAATATTCCGTCCGAATATGAAGTACACGAGGCAAAAGTGGTAACCCCCGGACTTATAGATGCGCGTTCTGTGGTTGGCCTGGCTGGTTACTACAACCAGGATCACGATCAGGATCAGCTGGAGACATCATCGGCTATACAACCTGAACTGCGAGCATCTGATTCGTACAATGCGCGCGAATATCTGGTCAGCTTTCTGCGGGAGCAGGGAATCACTACGATTCAGACAGGACACGGTCCCGGTGCGGTAATCAGCGGTCAGATGATGATCGTAAAACCAATAGGCGATACGGTTGATGAGGCTCTTCTGAAAGATGCTACTATGCTATCCATGACATTGGGATCAGGTGTAAGCCCGGCTTTTAATTCACCCGGAACACGATCCAAAGCGGTAGCGATGCTGAGGCAGGAGCTGATTCGTGCCAAGGATTACGCTGCAAAACGGGCTGAAGGTGAGACCAACGGTACAGATCTAAAATCGGAAGTGATGGCGGATCTTATCGATGGAGAAATTACTGCAATGATTAATGTGCAGTCGGCTCAGGATATCAATACGGCTCTTCGTATTCAGCAGGAATTTGGCTTCCCAATGGTACTGGAAGGTGCCTCTGAAGCGTATCTGCTTATTGATGAAATTAAAGAGTCAGGTGTATCAGTTATCATCCATCCAAAGATGGCTCGCCCCGGTGGTGCTATGAAAAATGTCAGTTTTGAGACGGCATCAAAACTGCATGAAGCCGGTATCCCAGTTACTTTTCAAAGCGGTTATGAAGGATATGTACCAAAAACCCGTGTAGTTCGCTATGAAGCCGCCGTAGCTGCTGCAAACGGTATGGGAATGCAAAATGCACTACACGCACTGACAATCGGTGCAGCCGAAATGCTGGGTATTGCAGATCGGGTCGGTTCACTTGAACGTGGTAAAGATGCGGATGTCGCTATGTTTGACGGAGACCCCTTTGAGTACCTGACTAACGTTCAGGGTGTGATTATCAATGGTGATGTGGTTTACAAACCGGAGTAATTTTTACTCATGAATATCTACGAAACCCTTCTTCGATTATATTGGAGAAGGGTTTTTTAGTTTTAGGGGAAGGATTCACCGCAGAGGCGCGAGGAACGCAGAAAAAAACGTGCAATGGATCGCTTAAACCGTTGATTCTGAACCACATGTTTTTTATCAACTCCAATTGACTGCCTATCTGGGATTCAAAAAAAACCGTTAGGAGTCCCCTGTTTATAGAATCTTATCCCGTCCGCCAATGAAAGGCTCCGGCGGAGCCTCCTGTTCTCGTAAAAATTCAGGAGGTAAAGGACGCACCTACGGAGCGTAGGGGGGCTTTCGATTTCTACAAACAGGGCATTCCTCCGGAATAAAAAAATGCAATAACATTGATTTTTCATACGCCGGGAAATCCTCTAACGCTGTCAGATCCGCAGGTGCTGACAGGTTGATGAATTCAAAAATTCTCTATATGTAGCAACTGCACTTTCATGATACCATTCACCTACGCGCTCACTGCGTCACTGCGGTAAACCACCGAACGCATCATGCTGATCTGATTGTTGTGGACTATTATGTAAATCCATTCTGCCATTCGGGTAAATAGTTTCGTATTTTTACACGTTTGCGGAATCATCTAATCAACGCTTCATGAGCGAATCAGCTATCGAAAAGAAAGAAAGTTCAAAAAACGGAGTCCCTACTTCAGAACGGCCCATCATTGTAAAGGGAGCCAGGGTTCACAATCTCAAAAATATTGATGTTGAAATACCCCGTAACAGGCTCACGGTTGTTACAGGAGTGTCGGGATCGGGCAAATCGAGCCTCGCATTCGATACCATTTATGCCGAAGGACAGCGGCGTTATGTGGAGAGTCTGTCGAGTTATGCCCGTCAGTTTCTGGAGCGGATGGACAAACCCGACGTCGATTTTATGCAGGGGATCTCTCCGGCGATGGCTATTCAGCAGAAAACTACCAGCAGTAATCCTCGATCGACGGTGGGTACTTCCACGGAGATCTACGATTATATGAGGCTTCTCTTTGCGAGGATCGGTAAGACAATCTCACCTAAATCGGGAAAACAGGTTCAAAAAGATACGCCTGAAACCATCATCAAGGAGCTGTTTGATGAGCTGGATGAGAAGACTAAATTTTATGTGCTTTTCCCGATCGATTTGAGGGAGGGACGGAAAATGGAGGAGCAGCTCACCGTGTTGAAAGAGAAGGGGCTCATACGTCTGTTGAAGGTGGATGATGAGCAGATAGTAGACTTGAGCGGTGATGATGTGGATCCCAAAAAGATTAAACCGAAGGATTATCGGGTACTGGTTGATCGCCTGTCACTGAAAAAAGATGACGATGGCCGCAGCCGCCTTGCCGACTCGATTGAAACGGCCTACAGAGAGGGAAATGGTCGATGCTCCATCAAAGTACGTAACGGAAAAGAGTACCCATTCAGTGAGCGATTTGAACGCGACGGGATGGAGTTTCTGGAGCCGACCCCACAGATGTTCTCATTTAACAATCCGTTTGGCGCCTGTGATACCTGCGAGGGATTTGGCCGTGTGGCCGGAATTGATGAAGATCTGGTCATTCCCGACCACGATAAGACGATTCGAGGCGGTGCCGTTGCTCCGTTCGATTCGCCAAAGTTCAGCAAATATCTGAAGGATTTTATCAAAGTGGCTGCGAAAGAGCAGCTGCCCATTGATGTTCCGTATAAAAATCTTGATAAGAAAACGAAACGTATTTTGTGGAACGGGAAAGGCGGATATGCCGGAATCCATGGATTTTTTAAGGATGTAAAGAGTCAGTTCTACAAAGTTCACATGAGAGTGCTCTACTCCAGGTACCGCGGATATAGCCGCTGTCCGGATTGCGAGGGCTATCGTGTGCGTAAAGATGCGCTCTACATAAAAGTGGGCGGTATGCACATTGGGGAGGTTTCGGAAATGACGATCGGCCACGCCAGGGAATTTTTTGAAGACCTGACGCTCTCCGATTTTGAAAAAGAGGTGGCGGGTCAGATTTTGTACGAGATCAGAAAGCGCCTGAAATACCTGGATGAAGTCGGATTGGATTACCTCACGCTGGAGCGGCTTACAAATACATTAAGCGGAGGAGAGTCGCAGCGGATCAGCCTGGCAAACTCATTAGGGAGTTCACTGATCGGAAGCCTTTACGTTCTGGATGAACCAACCATCGGACTTCATCCCAGAGACAACGACCGGCTGATCAATATTTTGAAATCACTTCGGGATATCGGGAATACTGTTCTGGTTGTGGAGCACGATCCGGAGATGATTAAGGCGGCAGATAATATTATTGATATTGGTCCATTCGCGGGAAGTTACGGTGGGGAAGTGGTCTACAGCGGTCCGTATGATGAGCTTTTAGAATCGAATACGCTGACAGGAAAATATCTGAGCGGTAAGAAGGAGATTCAGGTTCCTGAAAAACGCCGGAAAGGAAATGGAAAATCACTTTTGGTCGAGGGTGCGTCCGAACACAACCTGAAGAGCATTGATGTGGAATTTCCACTCGGAAAACTGGTTACTGTAACGGGTGTTTCAGGCTCCGGTAAATCAACATTGGTTCACGACACACTCTATGCATCTATTCAAAACGAATTGGGGACATGGAAGGAGAAGATCGGCCGGCATCGAAAGCTGAGCGGCCTTCGGCACGTAGAATCTGTGGAGATGGTGGATCAAAGTCCAATCGGGCGTTCAACGCGATCAAATCCGGCTACATACACTAAATCATTTGATGGAATCCGGGATCTGTTTTCAAATACTCGCCAGTCTAAAATTATGGGTTACTCACCCGGTCACTTCTCATTCAATGTGCCGGGCGGACGCTGCGAGGCTTGCCAGGGTGAAGGCGTACAAAAAATCGAGATGCAGTTCATGGCCGATATTGAACTGGTTTGTGAGGAGTGCGGGGGAACAAGATTCAGAAAAGAGATTCTCCAGGTAAAATATCGCGGCAAAAACATTCACGATGTACTGGAGATGAGCGTGAGTGATGCCATCGACTTCTTTGTGGATGAGGCATCCATTGTGAATAAACTACAGCCGCTGGATGATGTTGGATTGGGATATTTGAAGTTGGGTCAGAGTGCGACAACTCTCTCCGGGGGCGAGGCACAACGCGTGAAGCTGGCAAAATTCCTATCCAAGACCAACAATGAACATACGCTCTACTTCTTTGACGAGCCGACGACAGGACTCCATTTTGAGGATATTGCAAAACTTCTGAAGTCATTTAACGATCTGGTGAATCAAGGGCATTCAGTCATCATTATTGAGCATAATCTGGATGTAATCAAATCGGCCGACTGGATTATTGATATCGGTCCGGAAGGTGGATTTAGTGGCGGACAGGTTGTGGCAACCGGCACTCCTGAAGATATTGCAGCAGTAGAGGATAGTCATACCGGGCGATTCCTGAAGGAGGTATTGTAGAAGTGTTCTCCAATATCGCAAAGACGGGATGATTACACCTTAAAACCTTTTTTACCGAGAGAGATGTTCATCTGATTTAACAGCTAAAATCCGGTCGATACAAAACAGAGCCACGTTTACTCAGTTCAGGATGCCTCTTGGTTTTATGGTGATGAAATATTCAAACCGGGCAATCGCACCGATTCAGGTTTTAAGCCTTGTAATCTCTTTGGGCAAAGATGAAGTTTAAAAAGAAGTTGTGCCTTCAATCTATTACAGATATAGTCAAGCGATTCATCAGATGACAGACCATTAACGCGCCTGGTCACTTTATGGTCCGTTTAAAAAAATATCAATTTTATTTGATGGGCAATTTTGATTTATTGGTGTAACAAATGATGAGGGAAACGATCCTGAATATATAAAACACCTTAAAAGACAGAGTAAACAATATGAAAAAGCTAACAAGTCTGCTGATTGTTCTATTTATAACTACAGCTTTCGTACAATATGCAAATGCACAGAGTCCGGTAAGTTTTGGGCTGAAGGGTGGTTTAAATATATCCAACCTGCATGGTTCCGATTTAGAACCCGATGCCAAAACTGGAATACTTTTAGGGGCTGTATTGGAAATCAATGCACCTGTACTCCCATTTGGTGTAGAGAGTGGGATATACTATAGCCAAAAAGGGGCAGAATTGAGCGGTGATAATTTTGATTCTGAAGTAAAGCTAGACTACATAGAAGTACCGGTTATGGCAAAGTTTCAGTTAGGCCCTCCCGGACCGATAACACCAAGTTTTGCTATTGGGCCATATCTTGGGTTTAACATCAATGCCGAGCAAGAAGGTTCGTTTGGAGAATTTACCGGCACCGGTGATATCAGTGATGATATTAAAGGCACTGAGTTTGGAGGTGTAGCTGCGGTAGGCCTCGATTTTAATTTGGGGGTTACAAAGCTGAACGGAACCGCTCGCTACAGCTACGGGTTTACATCAGTTTGGGATGATAGCGATATAGACAGTGACCGGAATGCTGTATTTTCACTTGCTGTAGGAATTATGTTTTAAAGGATGGATGAGTCGTTTTAACAAAAGCCCCGGAATAACCTTCGGGGCTTTTTTGCCTTAAATACAGTTTTGCTACATTTTAAATGAATTTATGATCAACAAACTACTATACCTGAACTGGAAACTCTTTTTGTCGAAGCTTACAATGTTTCAGACAATTTTGTTGATAGGGTACAGCCTCTTTTTATTCGTGATGCTAGTCAATTTGATGGGTTCGGCTCTGGTTGTGGTTTTTCTCGACTCTACATCCGAAATTGCGGTTGAGCTTCCCTGGCTTACCACTGAAATCCATGAGCTTATTATAGTCGTTTTTGCAAACGTGTTTTGGATTATGCACTTTTCGTTTACAAGCACACGCCTGTTGAATATGGAGGAGAACAGGAAATTGCTTGCCCTGGGCTACCCGGCCGGTAAACTCTCTTGGCATTTGAACCTGATGGCTCTCTACCATCCTGTCAATATAATTTATAATATCACCTGGCTTGTTTTCCTGTCGCTTCAAATCAACAGTGGCTGGAATATTCCCATTCTGGTAACGGCCGTACTGCTTAACTATGGCATGATCTTCTCCATTAAGCATCGCTTTTTACGAATGGTTGAAAAACGATTCAGAGTCATCGTTTTCAGTTTTATTTTTGTCGTATTTGGCGTTATATCACTGCTCACGATTTTTGCCCGGCGCCCTGAGTCGTTCATTGGTCAATTCGCCGAACAATTTACTGGATTTACAGAGTTCTTCTATTGGCTGCCGGGTGGTTTGCTGCTTCAATCTGCATCATATTCGCATGAGCTGCTCTTAACAGGGGTTTTGTTTGGATTTATGTTTGTTCTGACGTTCCTGATTTTTCGCGACCACTTCTACAAAACCAAAGAAGGTCTGATGAAACCCTCGGCTATCAAGTTTCGGAAAGAGGCGGGGTCACTGCAGAGATTTCTGAAAAAATGGCTGGGACACAACGCCGGAAAGTATTACTACTATGTGATGACTCATCCCTACAATAAGCTTCAGGTTTTTGCGATCGCCTTGATTCCGCTCGTCTATATTCCGTTGCTTCTTCTGGTCGATTTTGGAGTAATCTCAACGATTTTAATTACAACCATGCTTGCCGCCATTCCCGTGGCACTTCTCGGCATGGTGATGGCCAACATGTTTGGATATGAACACAGAGAGTTTCTGTTGCACCTTCAGATGCCGGTCTCTTTTGAAAAGCAGCTCAAAGAACGTTTTCTTGGAATTATTACCGTGCCGCTCTTTATTTTTTATGCCATTACTATATTTGAGCTGACTTATCTGCCGCAGCTGGGGACGGTATTTTCTATCTATATTGCGAATACATTCTTTTTTCTCTGTTTTATGATCATCTTTCTCTGGAGCTCATTCTATCAGTATCAGCAGGCGAGCTATAGTTCCTTTAGTTTTAAACACCCGGTTATTCCGCAAAAAGTGACTTTTACAATGTCATCCGCGATATTCATTCTCGGCTATTCGGTATTTGTGCCCCTGGGTGAGTGGCAGCCCTATCGGTTGTGGGTTATGTTTGCCTTAATCGGGGCAATTGCGTTCTATTTATGGCTAAATTTCGATCTATTATCTAAAGCGTTTAAGAATAAAATTTTGCATCAGCTCTGGAGCGATTATTAGCAGAGCGTTTATATCTACTTAAGATAGTTTATGACAAAACTTTTTTTTGAACTGAACAGCAAATTGTGGTGGCGCTCTCTTCGGGGAGTTGAGGTGGGGGCTATTCTGTTTTACTCCCTTTTTCTGCTCTTTATTTTTGGGCAGTTTGTCGGTGTGGCATTTACGCTCATATTTGTATCAGACCATGCAGTAGTACAGCAGGAGTATCCTTGGTTCACGGAGGATGTTCAGTTTATGGTGCACCTGATTTTTATCAATCTTGTGTGGTTTTCACAGTTATTTTATACCAAAATCAGCAGATTACGCCTCAATGATAATCGAAAACTGCTGGCTTTGGGTATGCCCATTAATCGATTGATTAACTACATGAATATTGCCGGATTTCTCCATCCTGTAAATTTGATGTTCAATCTTTTTTGGTTTGTCTACCTGGGATTAATGGCATCAACAGTGTTTCAGGCTGTTATGGTTTCTGTTCTGATTGTACTCAACTACGGATTGATCAACGCCATCAAGTGGAGATTTAAAAGATTTACATCAGAAAGCTCCAAATGGTTAAACGGCTTTTTGGGACTTATAGTAATGATATTGATTCTGTTTTTGGTTCAGCTGGATTTAACCAGATATATTACCCAGCCGGATGTATGGGCTGCGACAGTCAATGAGTGGCTGATCTACTCGCCCGGAATGATTTTCTATTCAGCAGCGGTGTGGATTCCCGGTGAGATTGTATTCCTGGTGGTATTTTTTACGTTTATGATCTGCGGGTTTGTTCTCCAAAGAGACCTGTATCTGCAAACGCGTGAAGCCCTTCTTACACCGGTTGCAAGTGATTCATCTGAAGATCAGACAAACGGAATTCGTTTTTTTATAAAGTGGCTTGGAAATCAGGGAGGGAAGTTTTTCTACTCCGTGTGGAAACATCCGTTCAGTAAAACTCAAATACTGCTCACTTACTTTTTTGTTATTCCATATATCGTATTTATATCGGTGGGTAACGAATCCGGCGGATTTATGACGTCGGTATTACTGGCACTGATTCCGGTTATCTTTTTGATGGTGATGATGGCCAATATGTATGGATTTGAAAACAGAGAATTGTTGCTTACCCTGCAGGCTCCGGTTAAAAGGGATAAGATCATCACAGAGCGTTTTCTGGCGTCTTTTAAAATTACATTCATCGGATTAGTTTCTGTACTCATTTTTATTCCGTTTTTATACCAGTCAGTCACAACTATGATTCAGGTTTTTCTGGGGGTAACGCTAATTACACAGGTATTTTCTCACTATGTTTTTAACAGCTCTTTGAATAACTACAAAAAGATTGAAGATGTAAGCCTGATGTCGGTTTCGAATCCGGTTGTGCCTGCATCGGTGAATTTTACCGGAATGTTTATTGTGCTTATTTTAGGAGCTTTTACATTCCCCGTTTATGAAAGTATACAACTGATTCATATTGCAGCACTTGCTGCCGGGAACGTAGTTCTTTTGTTTACGTATATTAAAAAAATGAAGAGCGTATCCGTCGCCTTCAATAAAAAAGTGATTCCCCATTTATGGAACGAGCTGTAATAATTGAAAAATTAACGAAGTCATACGATAAGGAACCGGTTTTAATAGACCTGGACCTTGAAGTACCCACCGGAACCATATTTGGACTCATAGGGCCCAATGGTGCGGGTAAAAGTACACTGATTGGAATTCTGACAGGATTGCTGGATTACAATCAGGGATCTATTGTCATCAATGGTTTGAGCTACAATACGTCAAACGAGATTGAAATTAAAAAGGATGTTGCGTCGGTACTTCAGCCTCCGCTTCTCTTTGAAAACTTTACCTCTCACGAATTTGTGACGTACGTATGTGAGATGTACAGCATACCTGTTCATGGATTGAGCGAAAAGATTGACTCACTGTTCGACTACTTTGAAATCACCGAGTTTAAGCACGTAAAGACAAAACAGCTCTCTTCAGGAAGCCGTAAAAAACTGGCGTTTTGTGCAGCGATTTTAACAGAACCTAAACTCATTTTTCTGGATGAACCGTTTGAAAGTGTGGACGTGATATCCATTGGCAGGATGAAGAATGTAATACGGAAGCTGAAGCAGAAGGGAACGACGATCTTTATTACCAGCCATATACTGGAAGTGGTAGAGAATCTTTGCGACGATATTGCAATTCTTCATAAAGGTAAAATACTGGCCTACCTCGATTCAGCGACCCGCAAAGAGCTGGAGAAGAACTCAAACCTGAGTGAAATTTTTGAACAGTACGTAGAATCGGGAAGCAGGGGAGACGAGCTGCTTAGCTGGCTTTAAGGTCAGAAATATCTACCGTTCTTTTTCCGGTGCGAATGAGTGTGAAGCTGTTTAATACAAACAGGGCTCCTGCAATGGCAGTAACATAGAATGTGCCTTCAAGACTAATATGGAGGTAAACCAACCCTAAAACATAGGGGCCCAATGCCTGCCCAACACGCATCACCATCCAGTTTACTGATAAAAAAGCTGCTCGAAATTCTTTAGGTGCGTAGCCGGTAAGTAGATTTAAAATGCTTGGAATATTCATTCCCTGAGCCACTCCGAATAGGGAAATGGGAAGGATGAAATACCAAATATTATCGATCATCGGTATGATCAAAAAGATTATGGTATAGAGAATCGCGGCCGCTGCAATCAGGTTTTTTTCGCTGAAACGCTTGGTTAATTTACCAAGCTGAGCTGATGTAATGGCCGTTACCAAAGATGATCCCGATAGGATAATACCAATGGCCAGTGAGCTTTTTTCGAACTTCTCATCCAGCAGTATGGTAAAGAATGTTATATACCCACCATATAAGATGATGAATGTGAGAAACATCCCAATAAAGAGTCCAAGGACCATTTTAGACATTAATGCCGACTTAATCTCTTTAAGGTAAAGGTTGATCCCTAATCCGTTTTTCTCAGATTCCTGGTTCAGAAAGAAGAGTGCGAAAAGCCCAACAGGAATGGCAAGCAATGTGAGGAAAAAGGGGTAGTGCCATCCCAGAACTGCAAGAGCGCCACCAATAGCAGGATACATCGCTGTACCTATACTCAGCACGCTGCCGTTGTATCCCATTACTGAAGCACGCCGATTGCCGGAGTAGAGATCACCGATCAGGGTTAAATTGAGTACCCCAAGTGCGGCACTTCCTACTCCCTGAAATGCACGGAACAGAAGAAGCTGATCGAAGGACGTGGCAAAAGCACAGGCTGTGCCGGCAATACCAAACAGAAATAGAGAAGGTATCAGAATGACTTTACGATTATAGCGGTCTGCAAGAATCCCAAAAATGGGCGTAAAAATTATACCCGGAAGCGTGAAAAAGGTAATAAGAAGGCCGATTTCAGCAGACGTTACATCCAGTGAGCGGGCTATGGTAGGGAAAGCCGGCGCTATACTGGACACTCCCATAACCGACGTGAGTGTGACTCCAAAAATGATGTAAAGATTTACATCACTAAACAGGCCCCGGTTTTGTTCTTTTGTGCTCAAAAAAAGTTGTTAGTTTGTGGATTTATCTTTCTGCCCTCCAATAAACAGAGGGGGTAAAAATAGCTTATTTATCAGAGAATAGAAGAAAACGTTTGTTGCCATTTTCGTTCATAAATAGTTAGTTCTTAAATTGTAATACAATTATTTGTTAAAATTGTTACCATCAAGTGGTCAGAACTGAAATTCATTAATTGGAAGAGTAGTGCTAATAAAAGACAGAGTTCTAAAAGAAGTTCAAAGTAACCAGTACACCATTAAGTTTGCTAAAACAGAAGAAGAAGTCGATGCGGCAATGCGGCTTAGATACAAGGTTTTTAATGAAGAACTTGCCAGGGAATTTGAGTTTGATGCCGGCAGAGAGAAAGACCAGTACGATGATCAGTGCCATCACTTAATTGTTGTAGACAATAATAGTGAAGAAATTGTTGGCACCTACCGGATGCAAACTTACGAACAGGCAAGACAAGGAAATGGATTTACCAGTGATGAACGTTTTAAATTGGATGAACTGCCAGACGAAGTACTGCAAAACGCAGTAGAAGTAGGGCGCGCCTGTATTAGTAAGGAGCATAGAAGCGGCCGGGTCCTGTTTCTTTTATGGAAAGGATTTGCCGGGTATCTCGAACATTTCAATAAACGCTACCTTTTCGGGTACGCAGCATTGGATACCAACAATATGAAGGTAGCCCAAAATACTTCTGAATATTTGAAAAAAGCGGGACATATCCATCCGGACTATTATATTGAACCGAAAGAGGAGTATAAACCGAATAAAAGTCAGTTTAAAGAAGATACAGATGAGTATGAAATTCCGCCTCTTTTTAAAAATTATCTTGATGTAGGATCGAAAGTTATAGCCGGCCCATCGTACGATAAAAAGCTCGATCTGATCCATTTTATGATTTTGCTGGACGTTAAAGCGATTTCAGATCGCACCAGAAGAATGTTTTTTGGGTAATATATGCCACTGGTTTAAAGCAGACTGAAAATTTATTATGAGAACATTTATAGCATCGATAAAAATATTTTTTCTCATTGTTTATACTCTTTCCCTTTATCTGATTTACTTAGTGGTATTTGCTCTGTTATGGCTTTTTAAGCTGCCATACGAGCCGTTACGGAATTTGTATATGTACTTATGGTCGCAGGGGATGTGTGTAGCTTTGAATATCAAGGTTAAAACGGAAGGAGAACCGCCGCAGGCTCCCTTTTTTCTGGTTTCGAATCATCTTAGCTACATCGATATTATTCCGCTTTACCTGAACCTGAAATGCACTTTTGTTGCAAAGAAAGAGGTAAGATCATGGCCTCTGTTAGGCTTTATGGTAAAAACAATGGGGGTAATATTTATTGACCGTTCAAGGAAGCGAGACGTGACGCGCGTAAACGAAATTCTTTCAAAAAGCCTGAATAGGTATCAGGGGATTATTCTATTCCCTGAAGGAACAACATCGGCAGGTGAGAATGTGTTATCTTTTCGGCCCTCATTGCTGAATTACCCGGCAAGCGAGGAGATTCCGGTCTACTACTCCACCATAAAGTACAGAACTGCAGAGGAGAAGGGAGACGCCCCAGCGAACAAGAGTGTCTGTTTTTTCGGTGCAAGGGATCCTTTCCACAAACATGTTCTGAAGCTGGCAAAAAACCGGCGCATTGATTGCACAATTCGTTTTTGCAGTAAACCGGTTCAATGCAGCGACCGTAAAGAACTGGCTCAACAACTCCATTCAGGAATGAGCAGAATATTTGAGCCAACAAGTTGATGCAAACCTGCTAGGCTGTCAACGACTTATCGATTAGTTTTCTACGTTTCTTGGATATGCCAATCACAACGGTTGGCACAACAAATAAGGTTAAAATGGTAGCGAATGCCAATCCTCCAATGACAGACCTGGCAAGCGGGCTCCAGGTTTCAGACCCTGCTCCAAATTCAAGTGCTAATGGTATCATAGAGAAAATGGTGGTCATGGCCGTCAGTAGAATAGGGCGCATTCTGCGTTTACACGCTTCCAGGAAAAGATCTGCATAGTCGCCGGAATTTTCTTTCCCCACGGTTTTCAGATGAATATAATCAAGCAGTACAATTCCGTTATTTACTACAATTCCTATCAAAATGACAATACCAATATAGGCAGGAACACTCAGCGGAGTTGCTGTAATGTATAGGAAAAACAGGGAGCCAAAGAATGCCAGAGGCACCGAAAACATAACAATAAACGGATCCCTGAGGTTTTCAAAAACGGATGCCATTACCATGTAGGTTAGTAAAAGGGCAAGGAAAAGTGCGATCAGAATTTCTCCCGAGCTTTGTTGCTGGGAAAAGATCGAACCTGTGAACTCGTAACGATACCCATCGGGCAGGAAAATATCATTTTCAAGGAGGTCAACGATTTTTTGCTGATACTCTTCCATATCGCCACGGACCATAACAGCCACATCGAGCAGTGTTTCCCGGTCGCGACGTGTAATTGTGCTGAGTCCTTCCACAGGCACAAATTCCCCCAATCCTTGAACAGGAATACGCTGATCTTCATATTGAGCCAGTTCTAATGAAAAAAGGTCTTCCCTGGTCTGAAACTGATCCGGGTTATTTCTTACCTGAATAGCAATTTCTCTGCCCTCTTCACGGAAAAAACCCGCACGGTTTCCCCGGGCCTGGGCACCAAGTGCACTTGCTACGCTTTGGGAGGTTATTCCGGTTCTGCTAATACGATTTCGATCCAGCTGATACTGGAGTTCAGGCATGGGCCTTGATCGGGGATTACTTACCGACATAACCATTGGGTCGTCGATCAGAGCGTTTTCCATTTCGAGAGTCAGCCTCTGAAGAATCTCCACATCCGGCCCGATTAAACTCACGCGGATTCCCCGGCCACCCCATCCGCGACCTGTAGGGATTCCGCCGCTGCCGCCAAGGTTGGCAATTTCTATGTTAATCTCCGGCTCGCGCAGGCGGTTTTGTAGCTCAGATGCAATATCAGCTGTGCTCTGTTCGCGATACTGATCATCAACCAGTGTAATACTCAAAGTTCCGCCATTGGTTAAGGTACTTCGCCCGCGACGTCCGATGTTGTTGATAACGGTCTTAACCTCCTCAGTATCAACTAAAATATCGGTGTAATCCCTTAACTTTTCGGCAGTAGTTGCCAGGTTGGTTCCGGCAGGGAGTTCAACACGAAGATCAAACTGTCCCTCGTCTGTTTCCGGGAAAAACTCCTTTTGAATGTCCTGAAAAAGAAATCCGGCTCCTGCAATGATAAGGACAACACTGATGGCTATGACGTACTTTCTGGCGAGTATCCACTCCAGAATTTTAATGTAGTTGTTCTCCAGTGATTTGATCCAGGCAAATGTATAACTCTTTTTCAGGAACTCTTCCCGCTTTAATATCAGAGATGCCAAAACAGGAATCAAAATGATGGATGCGATAAATGAACTTGTAATGGAGATCGAAATTGTTAGAGCCAAATCTTTGGCAACGGTACCCTGAAAGCCGCTTAAGCCCATTATTGGTATGAAAACGGCAAGCGTAGTCAAGGTTGATCCCAAAAGTGCACCTATAACCTCATTAGTACCGGTTACTGCAGCCTTAAAACGACTTTCACCTGCTTCGAGCTGATTCGCAATACTTTCAGAAACAACGATAGAGTTATCAACCAGCAATCCAATGGCCAGGGCGAGCCCGGTTATAGAGATAATATTTAAAGTGATATCCAGAAAATACATAAAGGCGAATGTGGCCGTGAGCGAGACTGGAATACTCATGGCTACCACAAACGCTATTCGCCAGCCTCCCATAAAAAGGAGGAGAATTAAAATAACCACAACAAGTGCAATGAGTGCCGACTGCGCCAGATTGGAGATTGAGTCTTCAATAAACTGACCTTCGTTATTTAAAACCTGCATGCTCACACTTCCGGGCAGATTGGGTGCAAACTCATCCATGGTTTTGACGATCTGTTGGGCAACATCCAGAGTGTTGGCATCCGACTGCTTTTGAATCTCTATAGTAACACTGTTGCGACCGTTTATTTCTACAATATTGGTGATGTCTTCGTAATCATCCCGAACTACTGCCACATCCCGAACCCGAATTGGAATATCCTCTCTCATCGTTATGATGGTCTGAGCAATCTGATCCACATTATCGTACATGGAGCTTGCACGGATGCTGTAACTGGTTCGGTCGGCAACTAGGCTCCCAACCGGTTGTTGTACGTTATTGCTCTGTATGGCATTCGAAACTGCTGTAGGCATGATTTGGTGCCTCGACATTGCCTCAGGGATTAGATCCACGTAAATATTTCGGTTCAAACCACCGCGAGTATCGGCTGAGGCCACGCCGGGTATACGCTCAAATCTGGGTTCAATAAACTCCAGGGATAGGGTTCGCAACTCGTCAAGTCCTAAAGCATCCGATTCCAGGCTAAGCTGCATAATCGGAGCCCTGTCGGGATCGAATTGAAAGATAAAGGGCTCATTCGCCTCGGCAGGAAGCTCCCCGCGGATCCTGTCTACGGCCTCCCGGACTTTTTGTTCGGTTACCATGGTGTCGGTTCCGGGTTTGAGCCTGAGTATCAAAAATGCGCCCCCTCGGCGTATGTTGGAGTCTAAAGACTCTACTCCTTCTACCCCCATAATTACACTCTCAATCGGCTCCACAACCAGCCTGAGCATATCGTCTGGCGCTACATTTGAGTAGTTGACCGATACAGCCATAACCGGAATATTGAAGGTTGGATAAAGCGTAACCTTCAGATTCATAAGAGAGAAAATTCCAAAGCCGATAACCAGCAACGACATCATAATGGCTGTCACCGGTCGCTTTAGAATTTTTTCTGTAATTGTGATTTTTTTCATGGCGATAAACCTTCCGCAGGAAGGTGTTTCAGGTTAAAAGTTTAAGGTCTCAGGTTTTCCTCAACAACATTGCTCCATCTGTTCAGCTACTGTTTATATTTTGGACCTTTTATATCGGATTTTTTGAGATAATTCATCAATGTTGAAATTTTCTTGCTGATAGAAATTGAACTATTTGTAAGTAATTTAAGCTTGTCTTCAGTGATGTATTTACAATCAAAAGCCCTATAAAGTTGAGAACGTGTTTCACCGCATGACCCTTTGGCTATGCTTAGAAATTGTATGAATTCTTTATTACCACCACGTTCAAAACCCTCAGCAATATTATCCATTATTGAACCGGATGATCCGCGAATTTGATCTTTTAGTTTAAAGTCTTTTGAAAATGGTCCAATATTGGTGATTTGATATACATCTTTGCAAAGCTCTCTGGAGAGCTGCCATATTTCAAGATCTTCAAATCTGTTAACTTTCATATTCCCTCCAACCTTAAACCTTAAACATTGAACTTTAAACTTTCAGCGGATCTTCCTTGTGTACGGCATCAAAACCGGCTTTTTCTACCAGAGAATTGATCAGGTTATACATACATGGAACGGCAAAAAGCATCAAAATGGTACTCATGGTTAACCCGCCAATGACAGCGCGGGCCATCGGGCTCCACGTCTCGGCACCGGCACCCAGCTGAAGCGCCAGGGGAACCATCGCTAAAATAGTGGTAAAAGCGGTCATCAAAATAGGTCGTAACCTTCTGCCTGCACCGTTTACAATTGCATCGTGCCTGACCTGCCCCCGCGACTGCAGAATTTTTATATAGTCAATCATCACAATACCGTTATTTACTACAATACCGGTCAAAAGTACGAGACCAACCATTGCCGTGACGCTTATCGGGGTTGATGTGATCCAGAGCATTAGCAATACTCCGGTGAGGGCTAATGGAATGGTCACGATGATGATAAAAGGCTCAACGAGGCTTTCAAACTGGGATGCCATTACCATGTAGGTCAAAATTCCGGCAATAAGAAAAGCTATTATCAAATAGAAGAACGACTCGCGCTGTTCTTCAGCTGATCCGCCCAGTTCATACCGGTATCCCTCGGGGAAATCAATGTTACTTATTGCGGCATTTGCCAATTCTGTTGCAGTCTGGAGATCTATACTGCCCAAATCACCCTCCACCTCAACCATTCTTTCCTGATTTACCCGAAGTATATTGGATGGGCCGGTGTAGCGATCAATGCGTGCCAAATTCTTTAGAGGCATCCAATTGCCCGCAGGTGTTTGGATCTGAAGTTCCTCCAATGATGTAGATTGTGTTTTATCTATGGGATCAATTTCAACCAAGACTTCAAATTCAATTCCCTGATCAACAAAAGTTGTAGCGGTAGCTCCCTGAACCGCGTTACTTAATGAGGTGGCTACCTGTGATGTTGTCATTCCTACGCGGGCAATCCGCTCCCGGTCCATCTCTACACGAAGTTCGGGGCGTCCCTGGTCTGCAGAGCTAAAGACATTTACAATACCGTCAATATCGTTCAGCTCAGTCATTACTTGCGAGGCTAATGCCCGTTTTACGTCCTGATCAAATCCATAAACCTGAACGATTAATCCTGTTTCTCCATCGGGGCTGAGCGGATCTTCCCGAACCGCCCTGATATTTGCGCCGGGAACTGCGTTCAATGATGAAAGAACGGAAGAAGCAATTTGCATCTGGCTGCGATCGCGTTCTCCAACCTTAACAAGTTCTATTCGAATGCGGCCCTGATTACCACCTGGATTGTCGGCACCTTCGATGCCAATTTTATCCCCGTAATCTGAAACAATAAGCCGGGCCTCTGGAACTTCGTTACGAATAATATTTTCAGCCTGTATTATTGTTCGTTCCAGTTCCATGAGGCTAACACCGGGCTCTCTCTGCACCTCCAGAATGATAAAGTTTTCGTCTACCTGAGGGAAAAATTCTCCTCCCAAAAGGAAGTAGATTGGTAGCGATGCAATTAGAAGTGCAAAAGCACCAAAAACTACAAGGCCGCTTCTTTTCAGGCTTTTGTCCAAGGCGTTTTTGTAGCTGTTTTCGAGACGGTCAAATTGTTTGCCCAGCCAGGGCCCCACTCGATCGGAAAAGAGTGCTTTTGATTGGGATGCAATCCAGGCCCATATTTTCAGAAATGGCCAAAGCAGGAAATATCCGATGAAGAGTGGAATAGCGAGGATTCGTGTAAATACATTCTGTCGGCGCCAAACCAACAGTTTATTCATCAGATTTCTTGCAGGATCTTTTTTATCCGCGTCAATCAGCTCCCTGTCAAACAAGCGAGAACTCAGTACCGGAATCAACGTAATTGCAATGAGTACAGAAACAATCAGGGCAAACGAAATGGTAAGGGCTAAATCACGAAATAATAGTCCGGCAATTCCAGGTACGAAAAGAATCGGGAGAAAAACGACAAGAGTTGTCAGAGTAGAGACGATAACCGGAGTGGCTACTTCCTGGGCGCCCGATACAGCTGATACTTTACTGTTCTCACCATCCTCTTTAAATCGGAAAATATTTTCCAGAACCACAACAGCGTTATCCACCACCATACCCACAGCGAGCGTTAGCCCGGAGAGTGATATGATGTTCATGCTCACATTCGAAAAATCCATGATGCTGAATGTGGCAATAATCGAAATCGGGATTGTAATAGCCACCACGAGGGCAGACCGTCCGTTTCTGAGAAACAGCAAAAGCATAATGATGACCAGAATCACGGCTTGCAGTCCGGTCATAATCAGGTTATTAATCGAGAGACTGATAAAATCTGCCTTGTTTGTCAGTATCTCAAGGCTTACGTCGCCGGGCAGTACATTGCGGACCTCCTCCAGGGTATTTACAACTCCGCCGGCAGCGCTAACGATGTTGCTATCGCTCTGTTTGTAGATATTCATGATTACGCCTTCGTTACCCTGAACGCGTACATTTCCAATAGGCTGGGCAATCCCGTCTTCTACCCTGGCAATATCTTTCAGATAAACAGGGTTTCCCTCATCAGTTACCGAAACAATGCTGTTCCGAATCTCTTCAATATTTTTAAAGTCCCCGATGGTTCGCAGTGAAAATACGGTTTCTCCCTCGGTAAGTTCGCCGGCAGGGACCTGTACATTTTCTTGCCTCAGTCGACTCGAAATATTGCCCACGTCGAGATTATAGGTGAGCATTTGAGCATTACTGATTCGCACGTTAATTTGTCGGTCAAACCCTCCGGCTGTTTCTGCTGAAGCTATTCCCTCAATCCGTTCTATACGCTGTTCAATTTGCCTGGTGGCTAACGTCCGCAGTTCCCGGGGGCTTCGTGAATCTGAGGTTAACGCAAGAACCAGTACCGGTTCATCATTAGGGTCGTAAGAGAATACGATGGGCTGCTCAACATCATCAGGCAGGCCTCGCCGGATCATGTCAAGTCGCTTTCTCACCTCAGTTTCGGCTATAAAGAGATCTGTCCCCCAGTTAAAATTCAATTTTACAACCGATGACCCCTGACTTGAAAGGGAGCGTACGCGCCGAACTCCGGATATACTGCCAACCTGTTCTTCGATTGGCCGGGTGATAAGCGCTTCGATGTCTTCCGGTGCAACACCTTCAAATGTGGTGTAAACAGTAATTGTGGGGAAAGATACATCAGGGTATAAATTCAACCTGAGGTTATTCAATCCATATAGTCCGAACCCGATCAGTATGATGCTGGCCATCATAAAGGTGATAGGCCTGTCTACAGCAATTTTGGGTAAATTTTTCATGAATCTAAGTTCTTAATTATTACCGCTTGCTTGCCGACGATTTCCGGAACGCTGGTTACTGTTTTGCTGCATCTGCTCGCGCATTTTCTGCCGTTCTTCAGGAGACATGTTCTGCAGTTTTTCCCTTCTCTCTTCAGGGCTTAGATCCATTAGATTTTGTACTTGTGAGGTATCTGTCTCAACTTCTTCCGGTTCTTCTGTCTCAATAGAGCCGGCTACCCGAATTTTGGAGCCTTCATTTAAATTACGCTGACCCGTAACGATTAATCCTTCACCCGGCTGAAGCCCGTTGAGAACTTCAATTCGATCACCCTGCTGTATACCCAGCTCAAGCTCACGTCTCACAGCTATTGAATCGCCCTGATTCACAAATGCCGAATATGTTCGTTCAAGCTCAATGGTTCCGGTTTCAGGTTCAATATAAGTGTCCACCTTTTCTACCATGGCCGATCGTGGAATTACAACTGCATTTTCTCTTGTTTGAAGATTGATACGTGCCTGAACGAGTGCTCCCTGGTAGACGGACGTTTCAGTATCAGTTAGTGTGATAACCACTTCTCCCAATCCTGTTGCTGGATCAAGTTGCGGGCTGATTCTTGAAACCACACCTTCGGCGATAGCATCAGAACGGCTTGAAAGAGATAGCAAAACACTTTGCCCGGTCTTTATAAGTTCCCAGTCCTGAAGCGGTAAAAATACTCGGGTTTCAAAACCGACCAGATTTGCAACTTCGAAAATTACTTGTCCTGTTGAAGCTATATCACCTTCTGTGATAGACTGGCTCAATACAACACCGTTTACAGGCGACTTGATCTTAGTGTTTTCAAGATTCTCTTGGCTCTGAGTAAGATTTGCGCGGGCTGATTCCAGTTGTGCTCTGCTGTTAAGATATGTAGCACGTACGTTATCAAGCTCAGACTGGCTGATGAGATTCCGCTCATAAAGTTGTTGCTGACGGGCAAATTCAGTGCTGTCTCGTTCAAATGCTACTTCCTGTTGGCGAATTTGAGCTTGAGCTTGCTCGACGGCATCCCTAAACGTGGCATCATAAATTTCTGCCATTACCTGACCTTCAGATACGTTATCCCCCAGGTCAACTAAAACCCGGGTCACTCTGTTTGATACCTGAGGTGTTATGGAGACAACATCCTGTGCGCGGATTGTACCGTAAGACAGAACCTGATCTGAAATCGTTTCAGATTGAACGGGTACAACTTCAACACTGGCTGCCGACCCGCCTCCAAAGCCGCCCGGCCGATTAGAGGATCTTTCATTGTTTTCGTCAGATGATCCGCAAGATGTTATTATAAGTACCAAAATTATCGCTGCGGATAGGGAAAGTAGCTTTTTCAACCGATTAGTCGTTTTATTAAAATTTTGATTTTGAAAATGTAAGGAGTCGTACGAAAGAATCTCATGAGAGATACAATTTATCACAGATAAAGCCCTGATTTTTATAATTTATTACAACTTTAAATGCTGAAATATCTCACAAAAAAAATTACTGAAAACCGATTACCGTACAAAAAAGCAAGATTTTCTTCAGCCACTCATTTAGACGTAAGAAAATATTATCGGTTTGGTTGACGAGCAAAAAAACCACCTGTCTCTCTTATTCGTTCAGATGGTTAGTGATATGTCATATTGTCTAAAATATTGCAGAAAGCTCTTTACAAATATCTTCACAAAGTTTTTGCAGGTCCTGAGTTATAGCATCTTTTGTGTTAGAGTCGATGTCGAGCTCTCCAACAAATTGATCTTCCTTCATGATTGGAACAACGATCTCAGATTTGACGTGAATGCTGCAGGCCAGATAGTTGTCTGCTTTATTTACATCCTGCACTACAAAAGTTTTCAGAGTGTCAGCCGCTTGTCCGCAGATTCCCTTACCGAAGGGAATGCGCGTGTGATCGGTTTCTTCACCAACATATGGCCCCAGTTCCAGCATATTCTCTTCATCTTCAGCTACAAGATAAAATCCGGTCCAGTTGAACACGTCAATATCATTATCTAAAAGCTCACAAATAGCTTGAAGTTTTTCATTTCTGCTTTTATCGCCATTTATTATTGATTTAGCTTTACTTAAAGTTTCTGAATGAGCCATGATGAGTAGAGTTTTGTATTTCTGAAAATTGGGTAAGTAAAGGTAACAATTATTTAAACTTCTCTGAAGATTAGAAAGAATTTTTGGTATACAATGGAATAAATCATTTTTATCTTTGGAGCTATGTTTGAATGGATACCTGATACAGTTACAGATGGAACGGCATCACACTTTCTAACTTGGGGAGGACTTCTTTTTGCAAGTTTTACCTCCCTTTTTTCTGTTGTAAATCCGCTTGCGGCAATGCCGCTATTTTTGTCGCTAACCGACAGGTTTAGCGATGCAGAACGAGATCAGACTGCACTTTGGGCTTCTATTTATATGTTAGGCGTACTTATCGTTTTTCTGCTGCTCGGTACGTTCATACTTAGTTTTTTTGGAATATCACTTCCCGGTATCAGAATAGCCGGTGGATTAATCATTATGCGCGCAGCTTACTCTATGTTAAATCCGGAAAAATCCGGGAGAAAGCTAACTGCAGAGGATGAGAAAGCCGCGATGGAAAAAGAAGATATTTCGTTTAGTCCTCTCGCTTTGCCGCTGTTGTCCGGGCCGGGTAGTATTGCTGTTGTGATTGGTTTTGCCACACAGGCAGAAAGTATGTTCGATTATCTAATTAATGGTATTTCCATCGTATTGGTAGTTATCACAACTTATGGCCTGCTAAGGCTTGCACCAATATCAGCTAAGTATATTGGGCACACAGGGCTTAATGTAATGACCCGACTGATGGGCTTTATCGCATTGGCCATCAGTGTACAGTTTATTTTAAGTGGAATTGGCCGATATTTTGGCCTCGCATAGTTAAATAAATGGAACAGCGGCAGGCGCTTCAGCTTCTCTTTACTTACGACTTATGGTGCACGCGTAAATTGCTTGATCATATAAATGATCACTCCCCATTTAAAAGAGATGTGGCCTGCCTCGCATTTCTGGCTCACATTGTAAATATTCAGGAAATCTGGTATAGCAGAGTTATAGAAACTTCGTTTAGTGAAACCGAAAAATGGGATGAGTATAGACCGGGAGAACTGCGCAAAAAAGCCAAAAAACTAAACAAAAAGTGGTTAGATCTCATTGGTGATCACGAAGTAGAGCTCGACTTTGAAATTATTTTTTTTACTGAAAAAAGGGTGAAAAAAAGTGCCGAATTAAAAGATATTTGCAGACATCTTGTTATTCATGGCGAATTTCATCGCGGTCAAATTTTACTTTTTCTCAGAAATTGTGATATTAAGCCGCCTATGATCGATTATTCTGCATATCGATCCGGTAGTTGAAAGCGGGTGCTTTCTTGAAATTAAAAACCAAAACCAATGTGAGGTTCTGCTCTGGAATTTTTAGAACAACTTTTTGTCGATTTTGCCAATTATGCCTGGGGGACGCCACTTCTGGTTTTACTTGTTGGCGGTGGAATATTTTTTCTCGTATTCAGTCGTTTTATGCCTTACCGAAACTTCAAACACGGTATTGAAGTACTTTCCGGTAAGTATGAAGACCCTGATGCCCCCGGAGATATTAACCATTTTCAGGCTCTCTCCAGCACGCTTGCCGCAACCGTGGGAATGGGAAATATCAGTGGTGTTGCCATTGCCTTAGGTGTGGGTGGTCCCGGTGCTATATTCTGGATGTGGATCACTGCTATTGTAGGTATGGCCACTAAATTTTTCACCTGTACGCTCTCAATTATGTATCGCGGAAAGGACAGCAGCGGTAAAATTCAGGGTGGGCCGATGTACTATATCACGGAAGGTCTGGGGCAAAAATGGAAACCTTTAGCAATCTTTTTTAGTATTGCCGGCTTGATTGGCTGTACCCCAATGTTTCAGTCAAACCAGCTCACACAGATTATTCGGGATACGATGTTGGCCGAAAATGGGTTATTGGGATACGAAACCATGATTCTTGCCGGATCATTTCTTACGGAAACCGGATTTCGTCTTTCTGACATCATAGTGGGCTTGATACTTGTTTTCCTGGTTTCATTGGTTATTTTTGGCGGAATTAAGAGGATTGGCCATGTGGCCGCTCGTTTGGTACCGCTTATGGTACTTCTCTACATTCTTACTGTTGTATACATCATTATTAACAATATTGTTGATGTGCCACACTATTTCTGGTTGATTGTTACGGATGCATTCACAGGACAAGCTGCTGCCGGAGGTGCGCTGGGTGTTGTTATTTCGAATGGTATCCGCCGCGGAGCATTTTCGAACGAGGCAGGAATCGGTACGGAAGCGATGGCACATGGGGCCGCTAAAACGCGTGAGCCTGTTCGTGAAGGACTGGTTGGAATGCTTGAGCCGGCAATTGATACACTTCTTGTCTGTACAATGACGGCTTTTGCTCTGCTAATGACAGGTGCCTGGACAGATACAACCGTAGATGGAGTTACGATGACAGCTGTAGCATTCGATACCGGAATTCCTGTATTCGGAACATATTTACTGCTGATCTGCGTATTTATCTTCAGCATTACAACCATGTTTACCTACTCATACTACGGTACCAAGTGCCTCAACTTTTTGGGTGGAGCGCATAGAATGCACTACTACAACTACTTCTATATCTTTTCAATCTTTGTTGGGTCCATTACAACGATCGACATGGTTATCAATCTGATTGATGGAATGTTTGCGATGATGGCGATACCAACCATGGTTGGTACTCTGTTACTTGCTCCAAAAGTTGTAGAAGCTTCAAAAGATTATTTTGAGCGAAAGAAAAACGGTGATTTCGATCACTATTAAGCCGTGAAAGTCTAGTCTAAAGAAGAGAAGAGTAGCTGAAAAAGGAATAAAAGCCATTAATTCCCCCTTAGAAGGGGGGAGCTCGTAAGAGCTGATAGGGGATGATCTACAAAGTTAAGATTAGGATCGTAGATTCATTATATAACGTGGGTTTCAGATAAAATTTAGAATTTAAAGTTTCCCTGGTAAATCTACAGTGTGTATAAATCTTAAAAACATTTAAGTTGATATCACGCTCATAGTTAGTAGTATAGGCTATAGCTTTTATCAATCGGATCCTCCCATTCGTTCCTACGCTCTCTTGTCCTTTTCATCCCGACCGAAAAATCACGTTTTACTTTAACGAGCAGCTCAATTTTTAGACTGATACTCCTTAAGCGCCTGTATATATTCGTAGCGGGCTTTAATTCCCGCCCGGTTACCGTAAACCATTCCCAGAAAACAGGATAGAGCCAGAACAAAAAGAATCAGTATTTCAGTAGTAGTGATGGCATCAGAGAAAACAATGATCCAAACGGCGGGCGGTAAGAAGACAAGAGCTGCCAGAAGCATATGCAGGTTTGTGGGGAAAGGAACCTTCCGGATGTAGCGTTTTACTGCAGCATAGGTGAGGTTCAGATATATGAAACCAAACGCCAGAAGTACCAGCGTTCCAATGAAACCGGGTTCGGAGATAAATTCTAAAAAGCGATTGGTAAACAAAATGATAGCCAGTGAAATCATCACTGTCCATGTGGCGTAAGCAAAAAAACGAGCGCCGTCTTTCATACAAATGATGGGATTAGTTTTGAGAAATTATAGTCTGTAAAGGTAAGGCTGTTTAAACTGAAGTGAAAAATTGGAATCTGTAGTTTTAGATCGCTCTATTTTTTGGACTGACAAAGTTCAACCAATACTCCATGATTTCCCTTCGGATGCAGAAAAGCCACTAACTTATTATCAGCACCCTGTTTAGGAGAGTCATTCAAAAGAGTGAAGCCCTCATTTTTTAGTCGCGCCATCTCAGCTTGTATATCGTCTACTTCAAAAGCCACATGATGAATGCCTTCGCCGCGTTTTTCGATATAGGTGTTTATCACAGAATCGGGTGCAGTGCCTCCCAGAAGTTCAACTTTTGATTCGCCTGTTTGAAAAAAAGCCGTTTCAACTTTTTCACTTTCTACAATTTCACGTTTGCTGCAAGGGGTGTTTAAGATTTTTTCGTACGTTTTAACGGCGTCTTCAATATTTTTTACGGCAATGCCAATATGATCGATATGCATGATGTGCGATTTAGATGGTCGTTAAAAAAATATGTTCAGGTAATATGTTCAGGTACTTATCATAAAATAAAGCTTTGTAGCTTCTCAATCACAACTTCAATCAACAGGTGATCAAATGGAAATATTGCTCTTAAATTTTTTCCTGATTTTGGGAGCAACAGTTGTGACTACCGATGCTCAAGAGTCCTACTCTACAGCGGTTCCTGAGACATTTATTTACGAATGGATCGGTGAGGAGATGACCATGCAGATATATTTCATCCTTTTTTTGAAGCCGGGCCCTGAGCGCAGTCAGAATTCTGAAGAAGCTGCCAGGCTAAAGGATCTGTAATTAACTGAGGAAAAAATGGCAGAAAAGAAAAGGTGCGGATGGGTTGAGGGTACGTTTCAGCAGTATGTTGATTACCACGATAGGGAGTGGGGCGTTCCCGTCCATGAAGATCGGGTTCTCTTCGAATTCTTAATTCTGGAGAGTGCTCAGGCCGGACTCAGCTGGAGCACGATCCTGAAAAAGAGAGAGGCGTACCGCAGTGCATTTGCAAATTTTAATCCAAATGTTGTAGCCGGATTTGGAGATGAAGATGTGGTGCGGCTTATGCAAAATGAGGGAATTGTGCGATATGACAAGAAGATTCGATCTGCAATCAAGAATGCACAGAGTTTTTTAGAAGTACAAGAAGAGTTCGGTTCATTTGATAAATATATCTGGGATTTTGTGGATCATAAGCCGATTGTAAATGCTCCCAAATCATTGCAAGAAGTGCCCGCTAAAACGGAGTTGTCCGATCAAATAGCAAAGGATTTAAAAAGGAGAGGGTTCTCATTTTTGGGCAGTACTACAGTATATGCGTATATGCAAGCGTGTGGGCTGGTGAATGATCATATAACTGACTGTTTCCGCTATCAGGAGCTGAAACACTGATTTTAAGATAAAAATAAAGGTGCGTTTTCCCCCTTTGTGTTTTGTTTTGAGACATAGGTAATACCTTTGAAGGGGGTAGGGGGATGACTTTCTAAATATCGCAGATAGATTTTAAAATCATTTAAATAGACCGATACATTGAAAAAGAAGCGGGCTTTGAGCTTTTGATAATCGACTCCGATAGATATTGAACCCCTTCAGGGTTCTGAAATAAATCACCATTTACTACCCCGACTTGCAGTCGAGGCTATTCACGTTTGATCCGCGATTGCGGATCGGATTTTTCAGTCAATTGCAGATCTTTAACTGTTACTCAGAGTACGAATAGAGCTCAAAAGTCAAAAAGAAAAAGCCCAACAGTAATGATGGGCTTTTCATCAGTTTAAGTAATAAACTCTATTTCTTCCCTTTTTCGTCAATCAACCGAACCGCATCTCCCATGGATACTTTTTCGGGCTCTGTTCCTTTTGGCAGGGAGATATTTTTTTTACCGTATTTCAGGTAAGGTCCATAGCGGCCGGTCATCACTTTAACGGGTTTATCCGTCTCGGGATGATTTCCAAGCTCTGCAATGGTTGAACTTCCCCGGCTTCCCTTACCCTTCTCTTTAAGAAGCTGCACGGCGCGATCAAGATCTATCGTCAACACATTGTCATCTTTTTTCAATGATTTAAATGTGCCGTCATGCAAAACAAAAGGGCCATATCTTCCCACTCCGGCCTTCACCTCTTTACCGGTTTCAGGGTGCTCACCCAGAGTTCGAGGCAGTTCAAGAAGGGAGGTGGCAAGGTCGAAATCAACATCTTCCGGTTTCATGCCCTTCAGTAAAGAAACCCGCTTGGGCTTTTTATTCTCCTCAGTGACCTCTCCAAGCTGCACATAGGGTCCGTAGCGACCTGAAAGCACATAAACGGGCTCACCTGTTTCAGGATGATTCCCAAGCGATTTAGGCCCCTCTTTCTCAGCTTTTATTAACTCTCTGATTTTTTTGGCTGAGAGCTCACCCGGGTCAAGATCCACAGGGAGTGAAGTAGTTACTTCTTCTCCGTCAATTTCACCTTTTACGTATGGGCCGTAGCGGCCAACATGAACCTGCATACCGTTCAGCCCTTCAATGGGCAGATCCAGCAGGCGTGCTTCCTGTGGATCAATTTTGTCTTCACGTTGGTCTACCTTCTCTTTCAGACCGTCTTTGCCTTTGTAATAATCATCCAGGTATTTAACTGGATCATATTTACCCTTGGCAATTTGATCCAGCTTATCTTCAAGCGATGAAGTAAAGTCACTGTCTACAATTTCAGGGAAGTGTTTTTCAAGTAGTTCTGTTACAGCAAATGCAGTGTACGTCGGGATAAGAGTTTTTCCTGCTTTTTGTGCGTAACCGCGATCCTGAATGGTGCTGATAATGGTAGCGTACGTACTGGGGCGTCCCACTCCTCTTTTTTCAAGCTCTTTTACGAGCGTGGCTTCAGTAAATCTCGCTGGCGGCTTGGTCTCATGAGAAATCGATTCCAGATCGTGGAGATCAATATTTTCGCCCATATCCATATTTGGCAGAAAATTCTCCTGATTTTCGAGTGCAGCATCCGGATCGTCACTTCCCTCCACATAGGCACGGAAATAACCGGGAAACAAAATCTTTTTACCATTCGACCGGAAATCAGCCTCGGTATCATCTTTTTTAGCTGTGATGGTAACATTCGTAAACTCAAGCTTAGCTTCTGCCATCTGGGTAGCGATTGTACGCTTCCAAATCAGATCGTAGAGTTTAAACTGGCGCCCGCTTAGCCCAGATTTTTCCGGGTGAACAAAGCTTGAACCTGCCGGACGAATAGCTTCGTGTGCTTCCTGTGCGCCTTTCGATTTTCCGTAATTTCGAACTCGCTGGAAGAGATAATCTTCACCATACTGTTTCTCCACTTCATTGCGGGCTGCGTTAATCGCTTGCCCTGACAAATTCATGGAGTCTGTACGCATGTAGGTGATTAATCCATTTTCATACAGCTTCTGAGCGATACTCATTGTATCCCTGGCTGAAAACCCGAACTTACGGTTTGCTTCCTGCTGCAGAGTTGAAGTAATGAAAGGAGGAGCCGGATTACGTTTTTGAGTTTTAACATCAATATCCGTTACCGACCAACTCGCCTCATTCAGTAAGTCCCTCAATTTTTCTGAATCTTCTTTCAGCAGAAGAACAACACTGTCCGGTTTTTTTAGTTTTCCTGTATTCTCGTCAAAATCTTTTCCGCTGGCCAAACGCTTACCGTTCAAATAGGTTAGGTCTCCCTGAAATGAATTCTTTTTATCATCTTCCTTAGAAAGCTGAGCCTTCAGATCAAAATAGGTGGCGCTTCTGAATTTCATTCGTTCCCTTTCGCGCGAAACCAGGAATTCAACCGCAACAGATTGAACTCGGCCTGCAGAAAGTCCCGGTGCAATTTTTTTCCATAGCAGCGGTGAGATAGTGTACCCTGCCAGCCGATCCAGAATCCGGCGCGTTTCCTGGGCGTGAACCAGATTCATGTCGATATCCCGAAAGTTTTCGAGAGCGCTTTGAATGGCCTCTTTGGTAATTTCGCGAAAAACCATTCGCTTAACAGGTACTTTTGGTTTTAACAGCTCGGTCAAATGCCATGAAATGGCTTCACCTTCACGATCTTCATCCGTTGCAAGAATCAGCTCATCGGCATCCTTCAATTCCTTTTTGAGCTTGGTTACGATTTTCTTCTTACCCGCCGGAACTACGTAGAGAGGATCATAGCGGTCGTCAACGTTAATGCCCAGATTTGACCACTCCTCTTTTTTATACTTGGCCGGAATTTCTTTGGCTGATGAAGGCAGATCGCGAATGTGTCCCATCGAAGAGTCTACCACATATCCTTTTGGCAGATATTTCTTGATTGTTTTTGTTTTTGTAGGAGACTCAACAATTACTAGCGATTTCATGTATTAAAAGTTTCTTCAGGTTTTCAGATAAGCTCTTGCCGGTTTAGGCGATTACTTGATTGATAGTTAGAGCTTGTCGATTAGCTCAAACAACTCCTCGGCATGCGCTTTGGTGTTTATTTTTTCGATTATTCCCAACACGGTTCCATCCTTATCAAGAATAAATGCTGAACGGGAGGGGGCATTAAATGTTTTTCCGTACATCTTTTTTTCAACGATGGAGTCTGTAGTTTCAGCAAACTTATAATCGGGGTCAGATGCGAGAATGTAATTAATGTCCAGCTTTTTCGCATAGTTTTTGTGTGAACCACAAGTATCCTTGCTCACTGCTACGAGATTATAACCTTTTTCGTCAAATTTATTGGCGTATTCTGCAAGACTCCGGTTCTGTTTATCACAGCCGCCGGTGTTGTTTCGCATGTAAACCGAAACAATAGTTGGCCGGGTTAAAAGCTCTGAGAACTTAACCTCTTCCTCTTCTCCATCCCGGACAATACTTATAGTAAAATCAGTGTCAATTTTTTCACCTTTCGAAATCATCTATGCTATCTGTTTTGATTGAAGTTGGAATGTTATAAAGTCAATCAGTTGGCAATTCGTTCTCAAAACCATGCCCTGCTTGTGACAGACTTTAATAATACACATTAATTTGTGCAGGGGGCAAACAGTTTCTTGAATAGAAACTTCATGTATTAATGCAAAGGAGTAACGTTAAGTGTCGTACTTATCTCGAAGAGCCCTGGCTACGTTATCGGGGACAAAGCTGCTGAGGTCCCCACCCCAGGCAGCGATCTCTTTTACTATAGTAGCAGAGATAAAGGTGAGCTGTTCATCCGGCATCAAAAAAACGGTATCCACTTCTGGAGCTAATCGTCGATTGGCGAGGGCCATTCTGAATTCATATTCAAAGTCGGATATTTGCCGTACACCTCTCAGTAGAACATTGACCTCCTTTTTCCTGGCTAAATCAACAAGAAGGCCGGTAAACTGAATAATCTCTACTTGTGAAGACCATTCAGAGTGACTGATGGATTCCTCGATAAGTTTGATTCTCTCTTCACCGGTAAAAACAGCGTCTTTTTTATTATTGACTGCAACTGTGACGATGATTTTATCAAACATTTTAACAGCACGACTAAGAATATCGAGATGTCCGTTTGTCCAAGGATCAAATGAGCCGGGGTAGAGTGCAACGCGTTCCATATAGCGAATATTTTGTGATCTGGGTTTGGTTTCTAAATGCTGGAAACTGTGTCTGAGGCTGTCCCAAAAGAACCTTTGTGCAATGATAGATTCAGTAGGCTTAGCTGAGTTTTCAATATGTATAGAATAAGCTTTGTGCTGCTTCGAGTCCTCGAGTCTTCGTGGCTAGAATCGCAATTTAATGCCACCAAGACTCAAAGTCTCAAAGATTCACGAAGTAATCTTAAATAGTTAAAATAATCATATGATTAATACATCCTCCTGGAATCCTCTACAAAAGGTGAGTTCTCCCGTGTAAGCAGTAGACTTTCAAGCATCTTAATCGACTTATTATTCATCGAACTCAGGTTTTTCAATAGATCTGACAAAGTATAGATATTCAGGCTGATACTCCAAT
>NZ_JAWLDW010000007.1:4808-24050 GCF_041686455.1 Rhodohalobacter sp. | reverse complement strand
TACATTTTCTGCACCGCGGGAAATAGCTTCAAATCCGAGATTGCCGCTGCCGGCAAACAGATCTAATACCCGTGTATTGTCTAAATATGTTCTGGCGGCAATTACGGAGAAAATCCCCTCTTTTGTGCGGTCGGATGTAGGTCGTAAAAGGTCAGTGTTGGGAACCGGTATTTTTCTTCCTTTAAGTTTGCCTGTGATAACTCTCATGAGGACGGTTCTTCAATTTCTGCGTCTTTGTTTAGACTCATCATTATTGCAGGATATGCGCTCTCTAGCTTAAATCCATACGTCTTCTCTTCTGCGTCAACACTCATAACCTGCAAATTGTTCATAATTTCGATGGCTCCGGTATCGTCCCAAAAAGATCTCAAGGCTTGAATGACAGAATGACTATTCTGGCCGTAAGCGTAGATCGTATCGTGAAAGCCGTTCATCCAGCTGAGTTTATCAGCGTAAAGGCTCCACATGTATGGCAGGTCGGCGGTATCTTCATAACCGATATAGGTGCAACCGCGAAGCTTTCCCAAAATAAAGGATGCAACAGAGAGATAATTTTTTTGGCAGTATACTTGTAGAAATGAGCCGTTAACTCCGCTGTGTGTCTGCCAGTCGGCACCAATTTCGAATTCGGCAACATATTCCGAATCGGTGAATTTCCCCAAAAGATAGTTGAATCCCTGCATGGTTTCGCGATTTCTAAGCAAAAGCAGCTTATAGTCAGCGTTGCTTACGGGAATCCAAGTAGTTTCAATATTACTTCGACTAATTCCGTGCATCAGCAGTGAGATATGGGCCTCTCTTTCTGCAGAGTCTTCATAAACAGAGCGGGGGACAATTGTCCAGCACTCTTCAGTGGAGGGAGAAAGTATTTTAACGGAAGTGCAGCCGTATTTCTCTTTTAGGTTTTCGAGAGAGGTTTTGAGAGCGGGGAATGCCTTTTCATCCCCCGTTATAATGGCATTTTTTACATCGAAGTTGAAATCAATGCTGCCTATATGCTTTAGATAGTTCTCTTTGGCAGGGTCATTAACCGAATAAAATAAATGATTGTCGGTATATGAAACCCCGAGACAAGAACCACCAACTGTCATATTAATTCCAGTTTGGTGCGTTTAGCAAAGTTGTTCGCTGAAGATCACCAATTTTATCGCCGGTACCCGGGTTTTCAAGCAGATAAAGTCTCGGACGGATGGTATCGTTTAATGTATATTCAAATTCGTTGTGCGGAGCTCTTGGTGATAATACAAGAGAATCTGCGTCATAACTGCTTGGCGGCATGAATGCAAAGAGCGAATCGGCCCGTTCGACGACAAATTCGTCCGTTTTAACAAATTGTACAAGACTGTCGAGGCCACCGTCGGTAGGAGGGAAATTTCCTCTTCTGTTTCTATACTGTACCAAAGCATCGCGAACCAACTCCATGCGGTGGCGTTCACGTTCTACCATTTCTCGTTCTTCGATAACCTCTTGGTATGGATCAACAATGGACCTGTATAGGAAGTAAGACAGGAGAATGATGAGTATGCCAAGAATAACTGTTAAAATATTATTGCGCGTATATAAATCCATGTGAGAAAATGTGTTGGTTTACGATATGGGATAAATTGCGAATCAGAAAATAATTGCAGGTAATTTGATATGCAACCTTCTTATTCTATTAAAAGCTAATCTTAACAAATATTGAACGTTTTCTTCAAATTTTAGATGTAAAAAGAATAAATCTTTCCATAAGTCCGCTTTTTAATCCCCGATATTTAAATTTTATGAACCGATTTAGGTCAAGTTCGTTTTTTTCGAGAATTTCAGCTTTAAACTTATCTCTAAAATATGCATTTAACTCCTGATCAGAAACACTAAATGGCGGTCCCGGCATCTCATCCTGATTATAGGTGAAGTGGTGCAGCATAATAAAAGTGGAATCAGAACAGAGGGAAAGTAATTTTTCTGCATATTCCGGCCGTTTTTCAGGGGGAAGTGCAACAAGTGCTGCCTTATCGTAAATCAAGTCGATTGCCGGAAGCTTGTGCGCCGGCAGTTTCATAAAATCACCGCACCAAAGGGTAATTGAGTCGGTTTTAAAGATTTTAAAGTCTGCAAATGAGCTTTCAGTTGCGTTGAGATTTTGTTCATGTAGAAACTCCTTGATCGCTTTTTCAGAGATCTCTATCCCTACAACTTTGTTAAAATGATGGGTAAGGGTAATCAGATCACGACTCTTGCCACATAGCGGAACAAGAGCGGTCTGTTGTTTTGGAAATGAGATATTGGCTAAGTGTTGTTCGAGGGACGGGTAGCCGTCAGCCATGTGAAATCCAATCTTGTTTTTTCGCCACCGGCTCAACCAGTAACTGAGTTCCATATCCGGGTTTCTTTCCTTGAAATTAAACGATAGCTTTGCATGCTTGTGAAGCTGCTAATGTAACCAACTTTTTGTGAACAAAAACATACTTAAGCTGGCTATACCCAATATCATCAGCAACCTGTCGGTGCCGTTGTTGGGAGTTGTGGATACTGCACTTGTAGGACATCTTGACCAGGTTTACTATCTGGGCGCACTGGCTGTAGGCGGGATGATCTTTAACTTTCTTTTCTGGGGTTTTGGTTTTCTGCGCATGGGAACTACCGGTTTAACCGCACAGGAATATGGCGGAAGAAATCGCGAGGGTATGATGATGATTTTGGCCCGGGTTCAGCTTATTGCCTGGTCGATGGGTTTGCTCATCATATTAATGCAGTCGCCCATAGCGCTATTCAGTTTGTGGGTTATCGACAGCAGTGCCGAAGTTGCAAACTTCACGAAAGTCTACTTCGATATTCGTATTTACACGGCACCGGCCGTACTTGCTCTTTACGGTCTGAACGGATGGTTTCTGGGAATGCAGAATGCGAAATACCCGATGATTGTCACAATTGTTCACAATCTGCTGAATATCGTCCTGAATATTTTCTTCATTCAGGTACTGGATATGCACGTTGATGGGGTGGCATATGGAACTCTGATTTCCACCTACATGGCTCTCGGTCTGGCCGTTTTTCTCTATCTGAAACGTTACAAACGATACCTCTCCCATTTTATCAGAGCAGAGCTGTTTAATCCTGATGAGCTGAAGCGGTATTTTTCGGTGAACCGGGATATTTTCATTCGTACACTTTGTCTGATATTTACGTTTTCTTTTTTTACGGCGATGTCGGCCAAGCAGGGTGATCTGGTTCTGGCAGCAAACACAATTTTGCTTCAGTTGTGGATGGTTGCATCTTATGGGATTGACGGATTTGCGTATGCGGCAGAGAGTCTGATCGGTAAATATAAAGGACGTGGTGACCAGGAAGGTTTGAAAAAAGCTGTTTTTTTAAATTTAGGCTGGGGGCTTGTGCTCGGTGTGATCGGTTCGATGGCATACGGTATTTTTGGTGATGCAATACTTCGAATTTTTACCAACAACACAGAAGTTATTGAACTTGCAAAAGTGGTGTTCTTTTGGACCGTAATGGCTCCTACAGTCTCAAGCTTCTGTTATATTTTAGATGGGGTTTTTATCGGTGCAACGGAAACAGCTCCGATGAGAAATACCATGCTGGCAGCGACATTTCTTTTCTTTTTGCCGGCCTATTATATTGGTACAGAGCTAATATCCATTCACGGTCTATGGTTGGCTATGGTGTTGTTTATGCTGGTGAGAGGAGCGGCATTGATGCTCTATTTACCGGGTAGAATTTTGAATAAGCTACCCGATAGAGCCTGATATGAAATAGTGGATAATCAAATATTGTATTTTAACTGGATGAACCCAAAGAAAAGGAGATAAGAGTGAAGAAGAAAATTTTGATCATGAGACATGCGAAATCATCCTGGAGTGATGAAAAATTAAAGGACTTCGATCGTCCGCTTAACGCAAGAGGGAAAAAAGATGCACCCAAAATGGGTCGCTATCTGAAGGAATTGGGTATAACACCGGATCAGATATTCAGTTCTCCTGCTGAACGTGCAAAAATGACGACACTCGCCGTAGCAAAAGAACTGGGTCTGAATTCAGACGATATTCACTGGGACGAAGAGCTCTATTTTGGAGATCCAATGGCGTACCTCAACGCAATACGTTCAACGGAACAGGATAGCAATGTAGTAATGACGGTAGGGCATAATCCTATGTCTGCAGAGATTATGAGCGCACTGTCATTTCAGAGTTTTACTCATCAAGTACCAACAGCATGCCTGGCCTGTTTTGAGGCGGATGTTGAGAACTGGAAGGATGTCAAACAGAGTGGCTGCAAGCTTCTGTGGATAGTGTCGCCCAAAGATATTTAGTTCGATCGGATTTGAAGCTCATCCAGGAGTCTGGCTGTCTTGTCGATCTCTTCCATCATAAAAAGAATAAATCCGATATCCAGGCTGATGGTACGGCTCAATTCGGGTATGAAAAAGTAATCACTGACAATTCCTTCAATATTTCCGTCGAAAGCGAGCCCGATAATCTCACCGTTAGCGTTCAAGACAGGGCTTCCTGAATTTCCGCCGGTAATATCGTTTGTTGAAAGAAAATTAAGAGGCAGTTCGCCTGAATAGTTACCGTAACCGTTAAAATCTTCAATAAATGTTGAATCGGGACTGTAGTTTAAAAGTTTATCGGGAACCAAAAACGGATACGAATTTTGGTTTTTCTGGAACATTCCACTCAGGGTGGTAAATGGCAGGTTGTAGACTCCATCTTGCGGTTGATAACCCATAACTTCGCCGGCACTTAGCCGAAGCGTAAAGTTTGCATCGGCAGGATGCACTTTACCGGGGTCCATCTCCAAAATTCCCTCTACATACCTTTTTTGCGCAGGTTGTAAGTAAGTGAAGTGACGAAGATAATTATCACGGCTCTGCTCAAACATTTCCCTCACATCATCGGCAATCAGATAAAGACTGTCCGGCACTTGGTCTCGGTCGGGTTCGTATTCTGAAAAGATCAGGTTTCTGGCAGATGTTGTATCGGTGAGTATGGAGCTGCCGAATTGCCTGTCCAGAAACTGTTGCAATTTAACTTTTAGTTGAGAAGTTTCGGTTTCATCAAAGAAACGATAGAAAACAAGGGGACGCCTCTCATCAGGCAGTTCTGCAAAGGCGAACAGAAAATCTCTTAAGATTGTGTATTCAGACTCATGATGGTAAGATTGATGCAATTGGCGAAAGTAGTCGTACGTCATCAGCTTCTCTTCTTCAGAGAGCTCTAAGCTTTCTCCATCTTCCATATCATAAAAATCATCAAACAGGGAAGAGGATTGTAAAACAGTACTGTACTGAAGTGCGTAAAACGTGAGGTATAGAACATCACCGGTTTGGTCTGCTATGGAATAACTCTGTTCGAGTTGCGGCAGAACACGCCCATATTTTATTTCACGAAGCGAATCTGCCGAAACCCACTCATCAAATCGCTGGTCAAAGTTACGTTTCTGATTTGTAACATCATGTTTTTCGAAGCCATCACGGATGCCTTCATAATATTTTAGTGTATTTGCAATAGAGGCTTTTTCCGCAGTGTTGAGCTCATTTGCAGGTGACTTTTCAAGGCCATTTAAATAGGCACGAAAAGCTTTCTGTAAAACCGGAAATTGGCGTTTTTCATAAAAATCAAAAGCGTAACTGCTTTCCTTTCTGTAGGTTGTGCCGGGGAAGCCGAGCGTCATTGTGAAATCCCCGGGATTCAGAATAGAATCTCTGATCGGCAGTGAGTAATCCGGCTGAAAAGGGACATTTTGCGGTTGATAATCAGATGAGCCGCCATTTTCATCAACATAAGCACGAAAAAAAGCATAGTCTCCGGTGTGTCTTGGCCACATCCAATTGTCTATATCGCCACCGAATTTACCAATGGACTCTTCAGGAGCATAGACCAATCGAATATCCCGAATTACTCTGTATGTAGAGAGAAGCTGTCTGTTTCCACCAAAAATATCGACTATGTCGGCGATCAGATCCGGGCTTTCGCCAACGTATTCCTCGATGATTTGCTGTTTTATTTCTTCCTGTTCCGAAAGTATTTCCTGAAAGCTGAGGTTGTCAGAAAGTCTTTGCTCTATTTTATTTGTCACATCAATTTGTTCCAGCGGAATATAAACCGAGTGTCCCGGAATAGGTATTTCGGTTTCGATATTGTCCGCGTAGAACCCATTTTCGAGGAAATTCTCCTCTCTGCCAACGGCTGTGGCAATTGCGTCGTAGGCTACATGATGATTTGTAAGGATGAGTCCCTCATCAGAAACGAAAGAGCCGGTTCCTCCACCTTCTTCTCCGATATTGATGCGAACAACCGCTTTGTGGATGGAAGATGATTCCGGATTGTAAATCTCATCAACTGAAAGTTGCAGGCCACGCCGGTTGAGTAACTGATACAGTTCACTGTCAAGCTGTGATATCAGCCACATTCCGGAATGATCGGGGGAGGCGGGCGGAAAAGTTTCTTCAGGCGATAGTTGTTCTTGTGTTGCACAAGAGCTGGCGAGAAGTGCGAAAATGAGTAAGAAGCCGAAAAACGTTGATTTCATATCCCCGAAAATAGATTGTTGATTCTGACCTGCAGCTATGGCTATACTTAGGCAGATTTGTGATACAAATATTGTATATTCGTTTAAAATAAAAAGATATCAGACAATCAGATGATCTATAAGCAAAAATTTTACTACCTCTGCAAAACACCTCTTAGCGCTGAAGGCCCTGAGGATGTTGAAGTTGTGGATCGGGCAGATAATAACGATCAATTTCCGGCACTTTTTCAAAAATACGAAGAGCTGCGTTCTCACGCTTTTAATGACGAGAATATTTACAGTATTGTTCGTGCTGATGATATTTACGACCTGCTAAGAACAGGCACGGAAAAAGAAGCAAAAGAGATGGCTTACGATAGAGCCGAATCTGAGATTATCACAAACTTGCAGCACCGAGTTATGCAGGGAAGCGATAAAAATGCAAAAGCTATTCTAAAAGAAGTGCATCAGATCGATGCTTGATGTAACTGTTTCTTCGTATACATTCTTTCCTTTTTTCTGACGATTTAGATCGGTTCTAAGTTCGATTGCTGCTGGAATGATATCAGGTTTTTACTTGTGTTATAAATGAATGAGCAAACTCGAATAAATATCGATATATAATTATGTCTGATATCAACACGCTAAACGGCACAGAAAAAATGAATATTAATATTGGCATTTCGGACGATCATAGAAAAAAGATTGCTGAAGGTTTGTCAAGAGTATTAGCCGACAGCTATATGGTCTACCTGAAAACTCACAACTATCACTGGAATGTGACAGGTCAGCTGTTTCACTCTCTGCACGAGATGTTTGAAGAGCAGTATACTGAGTTGGCGGAAGCGATCGACGAAATAGCAGAAAGAATTCGTTCAATAGGCTACAGAGCACCGGGGTCGTTCCGCGAATTTATTGAGATAACATCCATTGAAGAGGATACGGATCAGCCCGACGCAATGGAGATGGTAAGACGTCTCGCTGTTGACAATGAAGCGGTTCTTAGAACTGCCAGAGAAGTTTTACCGGCATGCGAGGAAGCCGGTGATGAAGCAACAATCGACCTGATAACAGAGCGATTGGATGTTCATTCAAAAACTGCCTGGATGCTGAGAAGTCACCTCGAATAATATTAATTTTTTAAAAAAAGCCGGCTCTGCAGATGCGGGGCCGGTTTTTTTTATGTAACATACTGACTCCATAAGAGATAGACCAAATAACTTAGAATAGAAATTCTTTCTAAAACAAAGCAAACGTTAATAAAACAACATAGAGCATAAAATATGGAGAATCTGGAAGGACAATTAGAAGAGCTGACACCCATGATTTTAGAGCATGGTTTAAGTGTGATAGGGGCGATCGTAATTCTGTTGATCGGTTGGTGGCTGGCCGGATGGGCGAAAAGGAAAGTAATGAAAAGGGGGAAGGCCGCTGATGGAGTAGATAATACCCTGGTTCCGATCCTTGGACAAACCACAAAGATTTTAATTTTAGTAGTAACCTTGCTGGCAGTGCTTGGTCAGTTTGGAGTAGAAACCACTAGTATTGTAGCCGTTCTTGGTGCTTCTGCATTAGCCGTTGGTTTAGCTTTGCAGGGAACACTCAGTAATATAGCAGCCGGAGTGATGCTTCTGATTTTACGTCCGTTTAAAGTAGGTGATGCCGTGGAAATAGGAGGAACAACCGGTGTTGTGGATGAGATCGGACTATTTACTACGGAATTGCATACATTCGATAATATAGGTGTTATCATGCCTAATTCAGAAGTCTGGGGAACAGAGATTAAGAATATGAACCGGTTTGAGAAACGCCGTGTTGATATGGTTTTTGGAATTGATTACAGCGATGATATGGATAAGGCAATAGAAATTATTAAGAAAGTATTGAGTGAAGATGATCGGATTCTTTCCGATCCGCCTCCTCAGGTTGCTGTATCAAATTTAGGTGATAGTTCGGTTGATATTATAACGCGCCCATGGGTGGATACACCAAATGTGTGGCCCGTTCGCTTTGATATTACTAAGAAAATGAAAGAACAGTTTGACGCAAATGATATCAGCTTTCCCTTTCCTCAAAGAGACGTGCATTTATTTAAGGAAAACTGATTTAATAACTTCAGTTAATTGTTTTAAGAAGCTCCGGTATTGGCCGGGGCTTTTATTGTTTATGCGTATTAATCGACGTGAGGCCCGAAAACCCAATTGAAAGTTGCTTCCATAATGAAACTTGTTTAAACTAAGAAGCTACATAAGAAGGCTTAGGGCCGTAATTTTGCAATTTAAAGATCCGATCTGTTTTGACTGATTCTAAGAATACCCAACCTGCCGACGACCAACATCTTTTCGAAAACGACTTTGTCTATGTTAATAGCGAAGGAGAAGTAATACTGAAAAAGACAAATCTATTCGAGGAGCGAACACTGGCTACAGTTGATCCGGAATCGGTTGAGAAACAGATTGAAGCTTTTGAAAAGGCTTTTTCGAAGCTTGAAGAGAAGGTTAATAATTTTCTGGAGAGCGCAGAAGAGACCGTTAAAGAGAGCCCGGATAAAGCCGATGCGAAATTGGAGGAACTGATAGATGAAATCAAGGGCGCTGAAGCCGTCGGTGATTTCGAAAAACTGGCGAATTCGGTTAAAGAACGTTTTCAAGAGTTGAAAGAGGCGGCAATTACACCGGAAGAGGAAGAAAAGGAAAGTGAAGCTGAAGAAAAACCTTCAGCGGAAAGTGATAATGAGAGTGAGGATGAAGAAGCACAAGAAGAGAGCGAAGAGACTATAGACTCCGAAGTTGATGATAGTGAAGAGACAGAAGACTCTGAAGATGAAGACGAGCCGCTTGGTTACTACAAAGAGCTTGAGAAAAAAGCGGAAGAGTTGATGGATATGACAGACTGGGCATATGTATCCATGGAGTTTGATAACATTGACAATGCGTGGAGCGAAGGCCCGGATTCTGAAAACGAAGACATCAAACCGTTGAAGGACAATATTGATAAACTGCGCGAGGATTTTGAGGAGAAAAAACAGGCTCATTACGAAGAGAAAAAGAGAAGACGTCTCGAAAACCTGGAGAAGAAAAAAGAATTACTGAGCCAATTAAAGCAGATTGTTGACGAGAAAAAGTGGAGCCATACAAGAGAAGTGGGGAGAATTAAAGGACGCTGGGAGCAGGTGAAATCAGTTCCCGAAGATGAGACCGAAAAGCTGGAATCTAAATTTGAATCTCTGCTCAGTACCTTTGATGAGCATAAGGTTGACCGTCTTGTAAAGCAGAAGCAAAAAGAGGAGGACAACTTAACCGGTAAACTGGTTATTCTCGAGAAAATGGAAGGGTTCGTAAGCGGGCTGGATGAATCTGCCGACTGGCCGGAGCAGGAGAAGCAGTTTGACGAGTTGACCAAACAGTTTAGAAAAATTGGCCGTGTTCCCTCCGAGAAAAACCGTGAGGTATGGGCGCGATACCACTCTGCGCAGGATACTTTTCACTCCATGCGCTTTAAGTACGACAAAAAATACAGGGATCAGATTGAAAAATTCCTGTCTAAAAAGAAAAAGCTGATTGATGAAGCTGAAGCCCTTCTGGATGCGGACGACCTGGCCGACGCAGCTCGCCGGGTAAATAAACTGCACCGCCGATGGAAGAAAGTTGGCAACCTTCCGCAAAAGGATGAGAATGAAATGTGGGATCGGTTCAAGGCGGCTACGGATGCTTTCAATGATAAAAAATCTGAAAACCTCGACGTTTTAAGAGAGCAGGAAGAGGAGAACTATGAAGAGAAACTGAAGATTGTTGAGAAAGCCAATGAGCTGAAAGATTCTGAAGATTGGGAAGCTACTCATAAAGCTCTTCAGGGTTTAATGAATAAATGGAAAAAAGTTGGGCCGGTACCCAAGAAGAAGTCAGGTAAGATCTGGAAGAAGTTTAAAGGGGCGATGGATCATTTTTATGACAGGCGCCGTGATCATTTCAAAGAGGTGAAAGAAGAGAGAAAAGATAACCTCAAAGAGAAAGAAGAGGTGTTGGAGCAGCTTGCGGAATTGAAATCTCATGACGATCCGATTGAAGCTGTTGAAAAAGCAAAACCTCTGCAGGAAGAGTTTAAAAAAGCCGGGTATGTGCCAATAAAGCACAAAAACCGCTTATGGAAAGAGTATCGCGAAACCTGTGATGTTATTTATGATCGTTTCAGAGCTGCTAAAGCAGCAGTTGATGTAGTTGGCCGTGAGAACGTAGAAAACTTTTCAGCCGATGACATTGCTGATATCCGCAAGAAACAAAGTGAAATTAACAAGCTCAGAAAAGAGGTTGGAAGGCTTACCGGCGAAGTTCTTCAAATGAAAGAGTCGTTAAGTTATTTTAAGCCTTCAGGCGGTTCAAGCAGTTTACTGGATGATGTGAAGGAAAAGATCAGTAAAGCCGAAAATAAGCTTGAGAGCAAAGAAGATAAACTTGCAGATCTGGAGAAGGAGGTAGACCAGATTAAAAAAGACTCATAGCAGCTCTCAAAAATATCCAATACATTTAAAATCGTACTCTGATGTAAAATTAAGATTGGATATTCCCATTATACTCTGAAAAATCTACATACAAATATCGCTCAAATTCTTGCAGCAAAAACAGCCGAAGGAAACCTGCGGGAGTGGCTGGATCAGCTCGAGATAGAACTTTTCTCCTCAGCTACTGATTCGGAAGCGGATAAGGATTTGGGTGCACGCCAGCCTGATGTACTGATTATCGACAAATCCTTTTTGGATGAATATCACGGCCAATTTGAACAGACTGTAAAACTGCACCCCGGACTAAAATTCGTGCCTGTGATTTATTTAGGCACCCGAGACGATAAGGGAATTAGAAGCCTTGTACAGTTCAACAGTTGTGAAATTGTAAAAGATGAAGATACTCTTCTTGATGCGGTGAGCGAACTTCTGATGCCGTCTGTTCGGATTCGTTTTTGGGGTGTTCGCGGATCTACACCTTGTGCAAATTTTGAGAATATTGAGTATGGCGGAAATACCAGCTGCCTGGAGATTGCCACCCCAGGAATGGATGAACTGCTTATTTTTGACAGCGGTACCGGTATACGAAATCTCGGGAATCATTTAGAACGGCTGGATGAGATTAGCTGCAAAGGGCATATATTTATTACACATCCGCATTGGGATCACATTCAGGGATTTCCATTTTTTAAACCTTTCTACTCAAGTAAGAATAAATTTACGATTCATCTGCCGGAGCAGTATCGTGGTGGTGCCCAGGAGATATTGTCAGGCCACTTAACCAAGACGTTTTTTCCGGTAACGTTAGATATGCTGGATGCCACCATTGAGTACGTTACTCAAAAGGAGGAGCGCGTTGATTACGGTCACTACTCGATAGAATATTTTGTAGCCAATCATTCAACAAAAACAGCAATCTACAAAATAAGAATTGGCGGGCGTGTCATTGTTTATGCTTCTGATAATGAGCTGCCTCTTGAGACGACACCGATTCGATTTGTTGAAAAATTTCAGGAGTTCGTGAAGGACGCAGATGTACTTATACATGATGCACAATACACTCTTCAGCAATATAAAGAGAGAGAAGGCTGGGGGCATTCTGCATGGGAGCGTGTCATTGAAGTTGTGAAACCCACAGGTGTAAAGAATCTATATCTCACGCACCACGATCCCGATACAAATGATGCAGAATTAGGGCGTAGGGATCGTCGCCTTCAGCAGTATGTTGGGGCTCCTTTTGACAATATAAGTCTCACCCGCGAAGGTGCTGAGATCAGAATACCGGTGAAAAAGCCGGAGTCAGTTATTAAAAAAAATAAAGCCAAAGTTTCCTGATTTCGTATTTTCAAACAAAAAAGGAGAGTCTAAAAACCTCTCCTTTTTGTTTGAGTTTGATTTCCGGAACTTAAATAAAGATTCTTACACCAATACCTCCATTTACTCCAAAGCTGGTTTCCGGGATAAGATCGAATGTTGGAGCAACTTCAAAAAACATGGAAAGTCTGTTATCCGGGAACAAGTATTGAAGTCCTACAGGGATACGCGCACCAACTTTTGAATCATCAGCAAATTTTACTCGTCCACCCAGTCCATAATAAAATGCAAGGCTGCCGCTTTCTACATCCAGCCAATTGTGGCGGAGATAATCTGCGTGAAGGTGAACAGAACCATTGTCACCAAAAGACCAGGCAACACCAGCATCGAAAGCGGTTCGATCTGATTGCCACGCTTTAAAACTTATTCCTGTTGGTTCACCTAAAATTACACCTAATTCGGTATTGCTATATCTAGATTGTGCATCTAAAGTGGAAATTGCCCCGAATAGAAGAGCAAATGCCAGGGTGAGTGTCGCTAATTTTAACGTTTTCATCTGTGTAAGTATTTAATTGTGTCGGAGTAAGTTAGTTCTCTTATGTGTAGTCTTAAACAAATGATGTAATTAAAAGTTCCTAAACTAATGATAGGGTATTACGTGAATGATTATCCGAAATTGTTAATTTGGGTACATTGATCAATGTAACATAGCAACATTTGCATACTCATGACGAGAAACAGATTAATCATTTTTGTAAAAAACCCGATTGAAGGTGAGGTAAAGACAAGACTTGCCTCTTCACTTGGTGATGAAAAAGCACTGGATGTTTACCAGAAACTGTTAAAAATCACGGCCCGGGAAACTGCAAATGTAAATGCTGAGAAGCTGGTCAGTTACTCAAAATTTGTTGAAGAACGTGATAATTTCGACAAAAACATTTTTGAAAAGTCGGTTCAAAGAAAGGGTGACCTGGGAGAGAAGATGAAACATGCTTTCAGGTACGGTTTTGATGACGGGTTTAATCGAATTGTATTGATCGGCAGTGATTGCCCGGAGATATCCCAAAGTTTGATCGATAAAGCCTTTAAAGAGCTTTCTGAAGCTGATTCTGTTATAGGCCCGTCGGATGACGGAGGTTACTATTTGATAGGACTAAGCCGTTTTATTCCTCAAATATTTGATGATGTAGAGTGGAGCACCTCTTCGGTATTTTCATCCACAATTACAGCGCTGGAGGATATTGGTGCAACATATCATATACTAAAAAAACTCAATGACATCGATACGGAAAGTGACCTGAATGCAAGTAACTTACTCATATGAGTGCTGATTCAATTAGTCTGATCATTCCCGTTTTGAACGAGGAAGGTCAGATCGGGGATGTAATTCAAAAACTTTGGGATCTTCAGTCCGGGCATATAGAGGAGATTATTGTTGTAGACGGGGGAAGTGATGATCGCACCGTTGAAGTAGCGGAGTCTGCCGGCGCTGCGATTGTTCATTCTAAAAGAGGTCGGGCAAAACAGATGAATGCCGGTGCAGAAAAAGCAAGTGGAGAGCTACTCTATTTTTTACATGCCGATACCGTTCCGCCGGAATATTATGATCGTGAGATTGTAACGGCTGTGACCGGCGGATATGATTTTGGATGTTTTAGATTACAGTTCGATTGGGATCATCCGCTGTTAAATGTTTACAGCTGGTTTACACGCTTTGGGTTTACAGGGCTGAGATTCGGTGACCAAAGCTTATTTGTAACAAAAAAGGTTTTTGAAAAAGCAGGAGGATTTAACGAAAATCTGATTGTAATGGAAGATCAGGAGATTTACCGGAGACTTCATATACATGGTAAATTTTATTTGTCTGAACAGAACGTGATTACTTCTGCAAGAAAGTACAAAGAAATCGGGCCGGTTAAGCTACAATTTATGTTTTCTTTGATTTGGTTAGGATACTATACCGGGTTCAAACAAAATACACTGGTAAATTTCTACAAAAGATTCATTTTGCCTTAAATAATGCGGTAGTTGAGGTTAGCAAAAGCTTTTAAAAATACCGGTATCAAGGGGCTTCTTATTATGTTATAATATTGTAAAAACGGTTCTATTCCCGATGAAAAATCTTTACCTTTTTTTGAATTTAATAGTCGGTTAACATTGAGCTGTTATATTCCGGTTAACTACAATAAATAAAAATAACTAACACAAACATATCGCTACTTATGAAACGATATTTACTATTACTCGTCGCTCTGATTGTGCTGCCAATTTCTGTGTTCGCACAGGGTACCACATCCGGGTCGATTGAAGGAACAATTACAGATGTGACGGGTGAGCCGTTGCCGGGAGCCAACGTGGTTGCTGTGCATATGCCAACCGGAACAGAATATGGCACTTCTACACGTGCTGACGGACGATACACTCTCAGAAATGTGCGTGTTGGCGGCCCTTACGAGGTTCGTGTTACATTCATCGGGTTTAATTCTCAAATCAAAGAGATCAACAGAATTGAGCTGGGTGAACGTGTAAACTTAGATTTTGAACTGGAAGAAGGTTCATTAGAGTTGGGTGAAATTTCTGTAACAGCAGTTGCAGATCAGGTGTTTAACGCTGATCGAACAGGCGCTAGAACCAACATCAGCAGCGAAGATATTGCTGTTACTCCAAGTGTATTTCGATCTCTCGGAGACTTTACCCGACTGACACCACAAGTTACCAGTGGAAACAGTTTTGGTGGAGCGAACGACAGATATAACAATATTCTTGTTGACGGTGCAACCCTCAATGACGTGTTTGGTCTTGGCGATGCTACTCCGGGTTCTCAGGCAGGTGTTGGATCTCCGTTGAGTATCGACGCTATCGCGGAATTTAACGTAGATATCGCCCCTTTTGACGTGACCAATAACGGATTTACCGGTGGTCAGGTAAACGCGATTACTAAGAGTGGTACAAACACGTACACCGGATCTGTTTACTTCCAGACCAGAAATCAAAGTTTGGTTGGTAACTATGAGATTGACGGTGATGAATCCAATGATTTTCCTGACTTTACTGAGCGCTACATTGGCTTAAATGTTGGCGGTCCGATCATTGAAGATAAACTCTTCTTCTTTGTGAATGCTGAGTTCAAACGAGAAACCAGTCCAATTACAAGCGGTATTCTTGGAAGCGGAGCTACGAACCAGGTAAACTTTGAAGCTTCTACTTTTGATCAGATTTCAAGCATACTTCAGAATGAATACAACTATGATCCGGGAGGATACACATCACCACTGGATACAGATGAAGACAACGATAAGATTCTTGCAAAACTGGACTGGAACATCAATCAGGACCACAAGCTGAGTTTCCGTTACAACTATGTAGATGCGGTAGCAAATCGCGGAATTAGCCGTGGAACCAGCTCATTCACATTCTCAAACCGTCAGTATAATTTCAACAGCCAGCAGAACTCGGTTGTTGCAGAGCTGACCAGCAGAATCAGTGATAACGCGTTTAACGAAGCTCGTGTAGTATACACACGTATTCGTGATTCAAGAGATGTACCTTCTCAGCGATTCCCAAGTGTAACAGTAAGTATTCCTTACGATGATGACCGAAGCGGATTCGGTGCCATCAATGCGGGAGTTGAGCGTTTTTCACAGGCAAATGGTTTGGACCAGGATCTGATTGAGATTACCAACAACTTCACCTACATCTCCGGTGATCATGAACTGACATTAGGTACAAGTAACCAGATCTTCACGTTTGATAACCTGTTTGTTCAGGATGCTTTCGGTACATATACATTTTTTGATATCGATGACCTTGAAGCAGGTGACCCTGTAAGCTACCAACATAGTTACTTGCTGGAAGGAGGAAGCCCGACTGCAAACTTTACAGGTATGCAGTTTGGATTGTATGCTCAGGACAAGTGGACTGTAAACAACTCCCTTACGTTCACTTACGGTTTAAGAATTGATATTCCTGTACTGCCTGATGAGCCTACGTTTAACCCTCTTGTTCCAACAGCATTTCCGGGTTTCTCAACCGATAGGGTTGCTTCCGGAAATATTCTTTGGGCACCCCGAGTTGGATTTAACTGGGACGCCAGTCAGGGACAGAGAACCACACAAATTCGTGGTGGAGCGGGTATCTTTTCCGGTACACCTCCGTTTGTATGGATCTCCAACCAATACAGCAACACAGGTGTGGATTACGGCCGTGTTGATACCGGAACGAACTTTGGAAGATTTGATGGACTATTCTCTCCGGATCCCGATAACCAGCCAACACCTGCTACCAGCAATGTTCTGGACCCGATTGAAACATCTGAGATTAACCTGATTACTGATGACTTTAAATATCCTCAGTCATTGAAAGTGAATCTCGCTGTTGACCAAGAACTGCCATTTGGCATCCGTGGTACACTTGAAGGGGTTTACTCCAAAGCAATAAATGATGTAGTCTTCACAAACATCAACCTGGTACAGGAAGGAACATCGGCTTACGGTCGTCCAATCTACGGTGACATTTTCTTTAATTCTCGGTTTGGAAATGCATCTGGTAATCCATCCAGAATGGATCCTAACTTCACCAATGCAATTCTGCTTGAGAATACTGACAAAGGCTACCAATACAGCATTACCGGTGAGTTGGAAAAACGTTTCCAGAGCGGGTTGTTTACACGGTTGTCTTATACCTATAACCGTGCAACGAACGTAAATAACGGGTCATCTAGTCGCGCGATTTCAAACTGGCAGTTTAACGAGAACGTGGATGTGAATAACGCCGGCGTAGGAACAGCCGATTTTGAGCGACGCCACAGAATTCTCGGTATTGCATCATACAGATTTGACTGGGCCGATAGATTTGCTACGACCTTCTCTCTGATTTATGATGGACGCTCAGGTTCTCCATACAGTTATATTTATAACGGCGATGCAAATGGTGACGGTCAATTTCAAAATGACTTAATCTACGTTCCTGAATCTCAAGGTGAAGTAGTACTGATGAGCAATAACTGGAATGAGTTTGATGAATTTATTTCCAGCAATGACGCGCTTAGTGATTACAGAGGTGGTCATGTAGAACGTAATACTGATCGTGAAGAGTGGACAAACTTCCTCGATTTCAAATTAAGTCAGCAGGTTCAGACCTTCAGCGGTCAGTCTGTTGAGTTTAGCGCAACAATGCTGAACGTACTTAACTTCCTGAATCCTGAGTGGGGTGTACGTCAAGGCGTTAGCTTTAACAACCACCCAGCTGTTGATTTCTGGCAGTATGTAGACCAAGACTTCATCGATGACAATCCTGGCTTAGGTCTTACAAATGCAGATTTGGATAAGCCGGTTGTATTCTTTGATCCTGCTGAACAAGAAGACGAAAACAAGTTCAATGTCAGCGACTTCGGTTCAAGATGGCAAATGCAGTTTACGGTTAGATACAACTTCTAATACTGACTGTAGACAAAAATTTAAAGAGGAGGCCGTTCGCGGTCTCCTCTTTTTTTATATGTACCCTATTCTAAATTAATATTATGCGGAACAGATTTAAACTTAGATTACTGCTAATTGCTTTAATGGCATGTCTGCCAATTTTATATTCTTGCGGCAGTGAGCAAACCCGTGAGTCTGAAGTCCCAAAACTGCTGTTGGTCTCCATTGATGGATTTCACCCGGATTATATCGATACCTATGAAACTCCAAATATCGATCGGCTGACTGAAACCGGAGTTCTGGCAGACTACATGGTTCCGGTATTCCCAACCAAGACTTTTCCAAATCACTACTCCATCGCAACGGGGCTTTATACTGAAAACAGCGGTCTGATTGCCAACAATATGGTTGATGAAAATATAAATGCTTCATACAGTCTGGGAAATAGGGAAGCGGTTCAGGATGCCCGCTGGTATGAGGGGGAACCGATCTGGGTAACGGCTGAAAATCAGGGACTTAAAACCGCGCCTATGTTTTGGCCCGGATCTGAAGCCCCCATAGGTGGTAGCTATCCGACCTACTCGTATCCATACGACGACGATCTTCCCTACAGCACACGGGTGGATTCTGTTATCCATTGGATGACCTTGGATCAGGAACTGTCACCCGATTTTATGACGCTCTATTTTAGCAAAGTGGACACATATGGACATTGGTATGGACCGAACTCTGATTCAACTGCCGCCGCAGTCCTGGAGGTTGATGAACAGCTTGGATATTTGATTGATGAGCTTGAACGAATCGGACAAAAAGATAGACTAAATATTCTGGTGATATCTGACCATGGCATGGCTGAAGTATCTGACGATCGTGTCATCTTGCTTGACCAGATCATCGACTTAGAAAGAGTGGATGTGATAGACTGGAATCCGGTTGCGATGATCAATCCGAAAAATGAAACTGACAAAGAAGTGATTTACAATCAGTTTAAATCAAATGAAGAGAATTTTAGAGTGTACAAAAAAGAGGATTTACCTAAAAGGTATCACTTTAAAAATCATCCCCGGGTACCGGAAATTATTTTAATTGCTGATTTAGGTTATAGTATAACGACGTCAGAAAGGCTGGCCACAAACGGCATTTCAGGAGGCGCTCACGGCTACGACAATGAACATCCGGAAATGCGTAGCTTTTTCCTGGCAAATGGCCCATCGTTCAGGCGGGGAGAGCGAACTCAGGGCTTTCAAAATATTCACCTTTATGAATTGATGAATCATTTGTTAAATCTTGAACCGGCCCCAAACGACGGGAGTGTTGATTCATTATTTCATATATTAAAACCTCAATTTGAATGAAAGTCTCCCCTAAGAAGGGGCTCCGAGCGTTAGCGACACGTGAAACGAAATTTAGAGGGGTGTCTCTCTGATTTCTCAAGAAACTGTAAAAAATCTCTCTATTTTCCTCTTTTATAAAGACTTTAATCTATATGAATCAGTAATCGTACTC
>NZ_JAWLDW010000007.1:0-4708 GCF_041686455.1 Rhodohalobacter sp. | reverse complement strand
AATTCAAGTTTATCATGCTATATATGCTACAAAGGAACGCTCTTTATCTGTTAACAGCACTTGTATTCGCTTTCAGTCTTAATAGTTGTGGGAATCCCGAAACAGATCCGGCAGAAAGTGAGTCGAATCCAGTACTGATGATTTCTGTCGACGGTTTGATGAATGAGTACATCGAACGCAATGAAACGCCAAATTTCGACAGATTCATATCTGAAGGGGTTCAGGCGGAGTATATGATTCCGGTATTTCCAACCAAGACATTTCCAAATCACTGGTCGCTGGCCACGGGACTTTATGTAGAAAACCACGGAATTATTTCAAACAGCTTTTACGACTATGAACTTGAGGCCCGCTTCAGTTACGGAGCTCCCGATGAGCAACATGATTCACGCTGGTGGGGAGGCGAGCCGATCTGGGTAACCGCTGAAAAGCAAGGAAAGACGTCGGTTAACTTTTTCTGGCCAGGATCAGAAGCCACCTTCGATGGTTTGCAATCCACCAAATGGGTGGACTACGACGGCTCAATACCGGACAGTACCCGGATCGACAGCATAGCCGCCTGGTTTAATCCTGAAGGTGAAGTTCAGGCAGATTTTGGTACACTCTATTTCAGTTTTGTAGATAGCCAGGGACACAGGTATGGACCCGATTCACCGGAAGTGGACGAAGCTGTGAAGGAGATGGATACGCTGTTGGGCTACTTTATGGAAAAATTGGATGAAGCCGGCCTGGCTGAGGAGCTGAATATCATACTGGTATCGGATCATGGTATGGCAAAACAGTCGGAGGATAAAGTGATATTCATCGATGAGATCATCAATCTGGATGATGTTGATATGATTGATTGGTCGCCGGTAGCGATGATTCGTCCAAACGAGGTTGAGACGGATCAGATTTATAATTCACTTAAGGAAAACGAGGAGAATTACAGAGTGTACCTGAAGAATGAAATGCCGGAGCGGTTTCACTTCAGTGACCACTATCGAATTCCCGAAATTATTATGATAGCGGACGTAGGCTATTCGATTACAAACCGGGACAATTTTGAAGATCGGGGCGTGGTACCCGGAATGCACGGGTTTGATAATATGGAACCGGAAATGTTTACTTTTTTTGCAGTAAACGGTCCTGCTTTTAAAGAAAATGAGGTTGCAGGACCTGTTGAATCCGTAAACATCTACGAACTGATATCACATTTGCTGCAAATTGAACCGGCGGAGAACGATGGAAGCCTGGATAAAGTTAGAATGTTTTTGAAAGAGTAGGTGAATAAGTGCTTTATGAGAAGGTTTTGATGAGTAATTCTCCTTTTTTGAATTGCATCTAAGCCGAATATGAAATACCATACGCAACTGATCACTGTGTAAAAAATACCAAACAATACTTGAACAGATAAATGGCATACGTAGTAACAGAACCCTGTGTAAATTGTAAATACACGAATTGTGCGGCGGTTTGCCCCGTAGATGCTTTTCGTGAAGGACCTAACTTTTTAACCATTGATCCACTTGAATGCATCGACTGTGATGCTTGTGTATCTGAATGCCCCGTTGAGGCTATCTATCCCGATGATGAAGTACCTGAAGAGTGGGAGCACTATATTGAGCTGAACGAACGACTGGCTGAAAAATGGGAAGATCGTATTATTAATGAAACATTTGATGCACTTCCGGAAGCAGATGAGTGGGCTGAAAAAGAGAATAAGCTCGAGTTTATAAAGGAAGATTGGGATTAGTTCTATCCAAGAAGCCTGCAACTGCCCTTTAAAATTTTCTTTTAAGATTATCTGTCCCATTGAGTAAAACTGCAGAATCCCATCCCAATTTAAGAATCAGGAATAAAGAGCTTGATTTAAGTACTCCTAAAGTGATGGGAATTCTAAATGTGACTCCCGACTCCTTTTCGGATGGCGGTGAGTACAATCATAAGCAAACCGCGCTCCATCGGATAGAAGAGATGATTCTGCAGGGGGCTGAGATTGTCGACATTGGAGGGGAATCAACCCGGCCGGGCTCTGACCCTGTTTCAGTTGATGAAGAATCTTCGAGAGTGTTACCTGTGCTAAAGGTTGCCATTGAGAGATTCCAGAATATATTTTTTTCGGTCGACACAACAAAATATGATGTTGCCCGGCCGGCACTTGAGGCAGGGGCACATATTATCAACGATGTGAGCGGATTGCAGAAAGAGCCTCGCTTTTCAGAATTGTGTGCAGAGTTTAATGCAGGTTATGTGTTGATGCATTCGCAGGGAGATCCCAAGACGATGCAGGATAAACCGGAGTACAGGGATGTAATTTCGGATATTACGGGTTTTCTCGGTCGCCAGATTGAAATTTTGGAAAAAAAAGGTGTGGTAAGTGTATTTGTTGATCCGGGTATCGGTTTTGGGAAAACACTTCAACATAATCTGAAAATTATCTCCGGACTTCATAAATTCACTAAATTTGGCTACCCTGTGTTGATGGGTGCTTCCCGTAAATCGATGATTGGAAAAATTTTAGAAGACAGGCCGGCAGATGGAAGACTGGCGGGTACATTAGCCGTGCACTATCATAGTTTATTAAATGGTGCTAAGATTTTACGAGTGCATGATGTACAGGAAGCAAGTGACTCAATTCAAGTATTCAATGCTATAGTATCAGCTGAAGACAGATAGCAGATAAACCTCAAAATATAAAACCGTGATACCGATAGGATTTTTAGAGTTTGGTCTTAAAGACCTGCTGGAGACACTGGTGATTGCACTGGTGCTATACTATCTCTATAGGTGGATTCGGGGTACATTTGCAATTCAGGCTGCATTAGGCCTGCTATTTGTAATTATTTTGAATGGTGTGGTTAGCCTGTTGGGTTTTACAACGCTAAACTTCATGCTGAAAAGTATTCTGGATGTGGGTGTGCTGGCTGTTTTTATCATCTTCCAACCCGAGATTCGCAAGCTGCTCTACAGCCTTGGGCAAAATACAGCATTCGACCGGTTTATCGGACGGTCTGGTGCCGACACGGTTATCGAGGAGGTTTTAGATGCGGTGAAAAATATGGCTCAGACAAAGACAGGTGCGTTGATTGTTTTTGCCCGAAGCTCGTCTCTGCAAGATTTGGTAGATGTGGGGGTGAAGCTGGACGCACGGGTAAATGCACAGCTTTTACAAACTATTTTCCAAAAAGAAACACCCCTTCACGATGGTGCGGTGGTGATTCGCAATAACCGAATTGTAGCTGCAAGCTGTTATCTTCCAATTTCCCAAAACCCAAATATCTCATCTGTATTTGGTACCCGACACAGGGCAGCCGTAGGAGTTAGTGAAACGAACAACGTGTTTGTGGTTGTGGTTTCGGAAGAGACCGGACGTATTTCGATCGCAAAAAATGGCGCACTGACAAGTGGTTTGTCTATTCAAAAATTACGTACAGAAATGGAGAAATCTCTTGGTGAAGACAAAAGTGATAGTATGGGTTTTAGTTCAGACAAGGCCGATCTCGAAATGAATTGATTGTTTAGATTAACGTGAGTTTGGGATAAGAATTTGGAAAAAATATCTCCCCACCTTGGGAATGAGGGTACTTCTCATGTTGCCAAGTCCAATGACTTTATCCTGAATTCATGTTAAATAGCTCTAAAAGTTCTTTAGCTGCTTTAAAAGAGCTGAGTTTTCCGGACTGAACATCTTTTTCAAATTCAGCCAGCTTTTCTTTAACTGTGGGATCCGAATAAAATTTCTGCTTCAACTCCTGGTTAATGGTTTCATACATCCAGTATGCAGCCTGTTCCTTACGGCGTTTCTCGAAAAATCCATTTTTGTAAGTTAATTCCAGGTAGTTCTGAACCTCTTCCCAAATCTCTTCAATCCCTTTCGCCTGAAGGGCAGAACAAGTCAAAACTTTGGGTTTCCAGCCCGACGGGGATGGAGGGAATAAAGACAAAGCATTTTCATATTCCCGTTTCGCTTTTTTTGAAGCATTGATATTATCTCCTTCAGCTTTGTTGATTGCAATCAGGTCAGCCATCTCCATAATTCCTCTCTTAATTCCCTGCAACTCATCCCCGGCTCCTGCCAGCATCAGAAGAAGGAAAAAATCTACCATGGAATGGACTGTGGTTTCGGACTGCCCTACACCAACGGTTTCAATAAAAATAGTGTCGTAACCGGCCGCTTCGCACAGCAGCATGGTTTCCCGTGTTTTTTGAGCGACTCCGCCCAGTGTGCCTGAAGTGGGAGATGGGCGTATGAAAGCTCGATCGTCTGTTGAAAGTTTCTGCATCCGCGTTTTATCGCCTAAAATACTTCCTTTTGAACGGCTACTGCTTGGGTCGATGGTCAAAACGGCAAGCTTGCGTCCGTCTTTGATAAGATGCTTTCCCAGGGCTTCAATGAACGTACTCTTTCCCACGCCCGGAACGCCGGTCACTCCAATCCGAACTGAATTGCCGGTCTCGGGTAAACACTCTTCAAGAATTTGTTGACCAAACTCTCTGTACTCTTGTTTTGAGCTTTCAATTAAGGTGATGGCCTGAGACAAGAGGGTTCGGTCGCCACTCTTGATTCCTTCCACAAACTGCTCTAATGACTTTTTAGAAAGTTTCTTAGCCCGATAATTTGGGTTTACTGAGTCGTTCACATCAGAACCTTTATTAATTGAGAGTGATTTGTTTTTGGATTTTGTCATATGATTTCTCCCCTTGAGGGGATTCTTTAACCACAAAG
>NZ_JAWLDW010000188.1:0-3476 GCF_041686455.1 Rhodohalobacter sp. | reverse complement strand
TGGGTTGTCAGTTGTCATAAATCCTCTGTGCTTTCAAGATGTTAAAAGTCCTACTTGTCTTATCATCTTAAAATATGGTTTTTTTGAGATAATATCTTTGCCAATCCGAGTGGCTGAAAGCTGTAAATACATGATTAAGTTGTAGAATTATTGTAACACTGAAGCTTTATGATTAAACTTGCCACTTAATTAGCCGATAACAATACCAGCTCTCAAACTTTTTATAGTTGAAATTTCAAATAATTCTGACGATCCATTGCCAGTACACTTTTAGACTTAAATGCATTATTTGAATTACCAGGGTGGAAAATTATTCCCTCTCACAATATTAATACTGCTTTCCCTGCTCAGTTCAACGGTCTTTGCTCAAACAAAAACTGATTCCATCAGCACCTACTCTCAGATACGAGCCGACAATAACGGAGACGGGCAGCCCGATTTACTTGGAAAAAAAGTTATCACCACTGGAATTGCCAATTCTCCCAGCGGCGTATTTCATGAACAATATTTACAAATGTTCATTCAGGATGATTCTTCTGGAATATCAATTTTCTCTAACAACATTGATGAACCAATTGCACCCGGTGACAGCCTGATGGTATGGGGAGCCGTCGATTCCTATAACGGGCTGATTGAAGTGGAGGCTGATTCCTATCGCGTGTATCAGAATCGATCTGTGCCAAGGCCGTTAAATTTAATCGATCTAATTGCCAATCCGGCAGATTATCTGGGTGTGTTAACCAAAGGAGAAGGATTGATCACCGACAAAGGGAGTACGTATAATGGCAAATACGTTATTATCTCACCGGAAGAAAGTCCTCATAGCATAATGGTTTATGTATCAAACTTTCACGTCCGGTTCTCAGAGTTCAACTTTGATGTACTAAGCGTTGGAGATAAAATTGCCGTGCAGGGAATTATTACTGAGTACAATCCTGAATTTCCGGGACAGAAAAATTATAAGCTCTTTTTACGAACACCTGATGACTTGAATTATATTGGTCTTCCCTCCTATTATATTAGCCTGATTATTTGGAGCGTTTTGGGACTTGCGGTTATACTGCTTGGCATTTATCTCTTTATGCGATATCGAGTTGAGACCAAAACTAAAGATATTCAGCTCTCATTAGATCAGAAAGAAGTTTTACTGAAGGAGATTCATCACAGGGTTAAAAATTCTCTATCTATTGTTTCAGGTTTGCTACAAATGCAGTCGATAAGTACCGAGAATGAGGAGGCTAACAGAATTTTGCAGACCAGTCAAACCCGCATTCAGTCTATTGCCCTTATTCATGATAAACTTTATAAAACCGATTCACTATCCGACATCAAGCTGGATGTTTATCTAAAAGATCTTATTGAATCCGTACACAACACATTTACAGAGCTGAATAATCGCGTTTCGCTCCAGTTTGAAATGGATTCCATAGAAATTGACTCAAAAAGTGTAATTTATTGCGGTTTGCTGGTCAATGAGCTCGTTGTCAACTCTTTCAAACATGCATTTAAACACAGAAATGATGGGGAACTGGCGGTAAAACTAAAGAAAGACGGAAAGAATATTATACTGACGGTATCAGATAACGGACCGGGTTTGCCGGAGAAGTTCAATCCCGAAAATCAGGACGGTTTAGGCTCTATGCTGATTAACACATTCGCTGCACATCTTGAAGCAGAGATGACTGTTTCGGAGCCTCAAGGCAGGGGAGCTTCTTTTACCTTCACTTTCCCCCATAAATCATAAGATCTGTTTTCGAAAAATCAGATGGGTAAAATTTCTTTTAAGGATTTTACAACTCACTCGGATATATTCGGTTAACCCTTAATCAATATTTCAGAATAGATGATCCGAACATTTACTACATTCTTTCTCCTTTTTACATTTCTATTTATTCATACAGCTCAGGCCCAGGTTCAATCTCCAAACAGTCCCTACATGGAAGGCTACCTGAAATGGGATGAAGGGAATTACATCGGGGCTATTGAAGATTTTCTGGAGATCCTGAACGGACCGGATGCGGATCTTTATTTTGATGACATCGCCAAGCTGACGGGTGAAATTTATGAAGTAGATGAAATCAGTGAGGACGGACGAAGTCCGGTTTTCAGCCCGGATAACACCCATTTTATGTGGAACGACCTGACGGGTGACGGTCCTGTTATGAAAATTGGCAAAATCACTGAATCTGGAGTAGAGGCTGTTCACACCGTTGAAGGTTCTGATCTCCAGTTCTCTCCTAATGGCAGGCACGCCATATTTTTCGGGACGGAAGCCACACAAAAACTGGAACAGCTTCAGAGCGAGCTTTCTGAGGCCTTTAATGCCAGGGATCGTGCGGCAATCAATCGCCTGCGCGGCGAGATGCAATACGAAGCATTGCTGAATACTTCTCTGTATGTTTTTGATCTTCAATCCGGTTCTACAGAAAAACTCGACACCGGGAACCTTTTGGTACGAACCCCATCTTTTGATGAAAACGGCACGATTTGGTTTGCCGGTTCTGATCCAAATCAACCGGACCGGAGTGATATTTACACCCTCAACCTTACTGATGGATCACTGAATCAAATCACAACGGATCCCGGATTTTACGATGCGCCGATGGCAGTTCCCGGAAGCGATCGTGTTATTTTCAATACTTACTCCTCATCACCTTTTCCATCACCCGCGGATAGCGAACGAAACAGTTACGATATCGAAAACGGAATAGTACTTTTCAGTCAGGACCAAGGTGAGATTCAAAAATGGAACGGTCAGGCTCCGATTCTTTCAAAAAATGGAAATCGATTGGCCTTTTTAACCAGCCAAGATGATGTAACTGCTATTCACAGTGTAAACTTAAACGACAGTTCACTCGAAGCCGTTGAATTCGTCTCGTCAACCGACCCGATTCAGAACCCTGAACTCTCGCCGGATGGCAGCAAGCTGGCTTATATGCTAAGAGAAGGAATCAGCTGGGATCTCCACATGGTTCACACTTCCGACGGCTCTCACGAAAAATTCTCTTATGATATTCAGCATGAACTATTTCCTCATTTTTTGAACGATGAGAAAGTCTTGGGCATGATGGGCGAATCCCGACATCGCCGATCCCATATTTATGATGTAAACACAAAAGATTTCTACAGGCTATTTCACAACAATAGTATCCGAACCGTATCGATGGAGAACGATTGGGAACCCAGCCCGGACGGCACCAAACTGCTCGTTGTTGCTCAGCGCGGTGGTGATACAATTGCACCCGAACAAGGAGTTTACCTGGTGCGAATTGGCGATAAAATCTCTAAACAGACTCTCATCGATCGACTTGAAGCAAACCTGAGAAGTGAACAGGAACTGCTGGCTAAGGCAGAAAAAATGTTTGAGCCGATCCACGACTCGGTTAAAGATCTGACAGAACAGATCAACCTGACGCGAATCTATCACTACCAAAAAGATCTTTACGATTTTGGATCAAAGCATATCAGTCAGCCCG
>NZ_JAWLDW010000187.1:0-3480 GCF_041686455.1 Rhodohalobacter sp. | reverse complement strand
GTAATCGGCTTTATCGGCCTTTCAATCTGGATGATGGATATACTCAATCGCTATAAGCGAATCAAAGAATTGACTGAAGAAGCTCAGATATCATGAAAATGAAATTTGTACAAGATACGGCCTCAACCGCCGTTGATACTCTAACACAAAGCTATGGTGATCGCTGGGACGGGGCAGGTACAGAGGAGTCATCCGCATTCATCCAGTTTATGTCATCCAACGACCTGATCTACGTGGTACTGGGTGTCAGCCTTATTATCTGGTTTGTTCTGATGTTCGTGATGGTTCGTGTAGATCGAAAAGTAACCGGACTCGAAGAGAAACTGGAAGCATCAAAACGCTCAGACGAATCAGCTGTAGAAGACAGCGAGAAAACTAATCAAACATGAATTTGACATAAGAATAATGTATAAAATATCCCCTCCTTGAAAATGAGGGGACTTTCTGATTACCAATTTTATTTTTGTATAACAGAATCAATTTAAATTATTAATTTTTAAGTATTAACCGATTTACAGAAGTATGAAGCCTAAATTACTTATCGGAATTTTTTCAATTGTGATCTTTACATCGCTGTTGATGTATAATTTTGGCAACAGTATCAGCACGTATGTCAATTTTGAACAGGCTGAAAGCCGTACAAACTCACACGTAGTAGGCAAATGGGACAAAACGGGCGATTACGGGTTCTCCCGGGAGTCCATGCAGTTCTCATTTCATATGGAAGATGAGGATGGAAATGTTCGGCGCGTGGTTTATTCGAGACCAAAACCCAATAACTTTGAACAGGCCACCCAGCTTGTTGTGATTGGAGAGATGCGGAATAATGTGTTTTATGCAAACGAAATGCTCATGAAGTGTCCGTCCAAATACAACGAAAATCCGGATTTTGAACCCGCAGAAACAGCCGGAATGTAAATTCATCCAATATACGTTGGCCACTCTCAACCGACCTGATTCAACTCTCTGACACGATTCATCTATGATTGCACAAATCGGTAATCTCTTCTTAAGCGGTGCATTTGCCGTTTCATTTGCAGGCTTGATTCTCTACGCTCTCTCTTCCATCAAAGAGGAGAAAAAATTTGAGACCTACGCCAACCGGCTATGGATGGCAAAAGGACTTTTTGTTCTGATCTCATCCGGGGCATTGATCTACCTGATCATGACTCATCAGTTTCAGTACTACTACGTCTGGAACTACACCAGCCTTGATCTGGAGTCTCGGTATCTTTTTTCAGCCTTTTATGGCGGACAGGAGGGAAGCTTTATGCTTTGGGTTCTCTGCGGTTTTCTGGTGGGGGCCGGACTGATTCGCTGGACCCGAAAGCCCTACCGCGCCCCGGTGATGTTTGTGATGATGCTGACTCAACTCTTTCTGCTTTCCATGGTTGTGGGTTGGGATTTTGGACTCACTAAAATTGGAGCATCACCTTTCCGAACCATTGCGCAGGAGATGCCGAATGCACCGTTTATTCAGGCCAACCCCGATTTTGTACCGGCTGACGGCTCTGGTTTGAATGATCTGCTGAAAAGTCCCTGGATGATGATTCATCCACCGATCATCTTTGTAGGTTTTGCGATGATGACAGTACCATTTGCATTTGCCATTGCATCACTCTGGACAAAAACCTATCACGAGTGGATTCGTCCGGCACTGCCCTGGACACTGGCTGCTAACGTATCCCTGCTGACGGCCATTTTTCTTGGCGGATATTGGGCGTACGAAACGCTGTCGTTTGGCGGTTACTGGGCATGGGACCCGGTTGAAAACGCATCGCTTGTACCGTGGCTGATTGGAACAGCCGGAATCCACGCGATGATCATTCAGCGTAAAAGTTCTCGCGCTCACAAAGCCTCACTCTTTTTTGCAATTCTGGCGTATGTTGCTGTTATCTATCAAACCTTTTTAACGAGATCCGGCGTACTTGCCGAGCAGTCGGTTCACAGTTTTGTGGATCTGGGGCTCTATGGTCAGCTTCTGGTATTTATTCTCGTAATTGCCATTATGGGAATCGGCTTCTATCTCTACCGCTACCGGGAGATTCCATCCGTGGATAAGGAATCCGAATTTCTGAGCAAGGAGTTCATGACCTTTACCGGTGCGATCCTTCTCTTTATCCTTGGATTTGTGATCATTATTGGGACCAGCTCACCGATTTTAGGACGACTATTTGTAGACAACCCAACTCCGCCCGAAATTCAGTTTTATAATGACTGGAGTATGCCGATCGTGATTCTCATGGCGTTTGCGACGGTAATCGGACAGTACCTGTTCTGGCAGAAACATACATGGGAGAGTCTGGCCGGGAAGATGATTATACCGCTGATTCTGACATCTATATTTACGGTAGTTTCGATTGTATTTGGTGAGGTTCGTAATCTCTACTACATGGTCTACATTTTTGCCGGATGGTTTGCGGTTATTGGAAACGGTGCGGTTCTTTTTGAACTGGTTCGAAAGAACCCGAAAGTAATCGGGGGGACAATCACACATATTGGATTTGGAGCTTTATTGCTTGGAATTATCGCTTCTTCAGTCTACACCGAACCGCTGCTGGATGAACGCACAACGCAGTATAATTCACGAATAGCGGCCGGTGATGTTTTTGATGAAGAGGGATTCCCGGTTACACAGCCGGTTGAGATGTTTGAACTGGAGATCAATCGTCCCAAACTGGTAAATGATAAGTATATGGTTACCTATGAAGGATTTGATGTATCCGATTCACCTCGTCCGGGTCAACAGACTTACCGCTTAAAGTTTGAACCGATTGATGGCGGTGAAACCTACTATATGGATCCGGTTGTCTATCCGATGATGACCTCGTCTTCGATGGATAATATCGACTGGTCGGTTGATCCTCACGTACGAACAGGATGGTTCAGCGATATCTATCTCTATGTGGCAGGAAGTAAATATGTTGCGGGACGAAATGAGGAGATTGATCAGGAGCGGGAGTTGCAGCGATTGGCGCAAGCCGGTGGTGTGCCCGATTCAACGGTTGAGGACACACAAAAGATTGAAATTCAGGAAGGAGAGACGATCGATGCCGGTCCGTTCTCATTTACATTTATGCAGTTCACACCGGCAAGTGAGGAGAGTCTGCCTGAAAACACTCAGATTGGAGTGAGGGCACAGGTTCGCGTTGAACATACACCATCTGGCAACGCCTTTGATGTAGAGCCGCTTTTTGCCGTATACACCGAAGACGACCAAAGTTATACCTACGCACCGCCGCTGAAAATTGACCGTTGGGAGATGGACGTCTTTTTTAGCGCTATTTACCCCGAAACCGATACCATAGAACTTACTGTTGAAGGGCTGGACGAAGAGTTTGAAGAGGACTGGGTTCTGATTGTGGCAGAGAAAAAGCCGTATGTATCCATTGTCTGGCTCGGAACATTTATGCTAATGGCCGGTTTTTCCATCTCGATTTTAAGACACTGGGAAAGAGAGAAGGCGGTGAAGAGGGAAGA
>NZ_JAWLDW010000063.1:0-15483 GCF_041686455.1 Rhodohalobacter sp. | reverse complement strand
TTACAACCCATAGGGCCGTCTTCCGGCACGCGGCGTGGCTGCGTCAGGGTTTCCCCCATTGCGCAAGATTCCTCACTGCTGCCTCCCGTAGGAGTCTGGACCGTGTCTCAGTTCCAGTGTGGGGGATCATCCTCTCAGACCCCCTAGCCATCATCGCCTTGGTAGGCTTTTACCCTACCAACTAGCTAATGGCACGCAGACCCATCTATAACCCTCACCCAAAGGTGAATTTAACAACTGTGACCATGCGGCCCCGCTGCATTATGCGGTATTAGCACACCTTTCGGTGTGTTATCCCCCTGTTATAGGCAGGTTGTCTACGCGTTACTCACCCGTGCGCCAGTCTCCGGAAAGAGCAAGCTCTTTCCTTCTCCTTCGACTTGCATGTGTTAGGCCCGCCGCCAGCGTTCGTCCTGAGCCAGGATCAAACTCTCCATTGTAATAATTAAACTACATTCTTCAAGTCCTGCTCCAAGGCTCACTCAATAATCTGTCTATACTTCACTACCTTCAAAGAACAATTTTTTTTCCGCCACAGCCACGCCACCTTTCCAGGTATTTCGCTTTTGCGACAGATTCCAAACTTACGAGTTTCTATAGCAAAACCCAAAAATTAATTGTAAATAGTTTGGATATTTTTCGCAGATCAATGTTGATAAGCAACCTTAAAAAATCTGCGGTAGACTTTCAATATAAGGAGTAACCTTAACCGAAGTCAAGGCTACCTTGAAAGTTATTTACTTTTCTTTAGATGAGTTGTCAACTTCATCAGATTTCTCTGATGTCTTAACTTCTTCTATCTTCTCTTCTTTTTCAGCTTTAGAAGGTTCTTCCTTCTTATCAGACTTCTTCTCCTTTTCAGTCTCTTCATCAGCACCTGTCGGTTTATTTGACTTACCTGCCCGGCGTGTGCGTTTTTGTTTTTTCTCTGCCGATTCCGGTTTTACATCGTTAAAATCAACCAGTTCAATTACAGCAAGTTGAGCAGAGTCTCCCAGCCTTCTTCCAAGCTTTACAACTCTGGTATATCCACCTGGCCGATCTCCTACTTCAGGGATGACATTATCAAACAGTTCAGTAACAGCATATTTATCTCTCAATTTTGAGAATACCTGACGCCTGTTATGTGTCGTATCTTCTTTTGCTTTGGTGATAATCGGCTCAACATAGGTCCTCAACTCTTTCGCTTTAGGCAAAGTAGTTTGGATTCGTTGTTCCTTAATTAAGGCTACTGCCAAAGCTTGCAGGGTAGCTTTTCTGTGTGGAGTAGACCTTCCTAATTTTCTTCCTTTAACTCGGTGACGCATGATTCGTTATCCTCTTATTTGTCAAGATATTTGGATACATCCATTCCAAATTCCAAATTCTTTTCTTCGATTACTTCGACAAGCTCAGAAAGAGATTTTTTACCAAAGTTTCTGAACTTTAATAGATCCTGTTCTTCTCTTGAAACCAGCTCAGCAATAGAATTAATATTGGCCGATTTCAAACAGTTATACGCTCTTACACTCAAGTTCAGATCTTCAATGCTGGTTTTAAGCAAGCTTGCAACACGTTGCTTTTCAGCATCAACTTCTTCTTCCTCTTGCGTAAATGGCTCTTCAATTTTTTCGGTAATAAATTTCTCAATGTGTTCCTTCAGAATCTTACCAGATATAGTCAGAGCTTCTTTTGCATTTAGTGATCCATCAGTAGTTACATTCAATACTAATTTCTCATAATCAGTTCTTTGTCCAACGCGAACATTATCCACATCAAACTGAACAGACTTGATAGGAGTGAATATTGCGTCAATCGGCATTAAACTAACGTCATCTTCAAAATCCGACGCCATCTCTTCTGCGGGAACATATCCTCGACCGCGTCCAACACGTAATTCAATATTCAATTCAACATCTTCCGATAGTGTTGCGATAACCATTTCAGGGTTCAAAACATCAAAGTCTGCAGTAGCATCATCAATGTCTTTACCCGTAAAGTTACCGGGGCCCTTCAGAGTTAGTGTAACTACACCACCACTTTGTTCAACCTGCTTAAAACGAATTTGCTTGAGATTCAAGATGATTTCATAGACATCTTCTTTTACTCCGTCTATACTTGAATACTCATGATCAACGCCGTTTATCTTTACAGCAGTAATTGCTAAACCCGGTAGTGAGGATAAAAGAACTCTGCGGAAAGAATTACCGATGGTAACTCCAAATCCTCTCTCCAATGGCTGAAGGATAAATGTCCCAAAGTTTTCTGTTTCTTTTTCTACCTCAAGTATATCAGGCATCTGTAAACTATAGCTGTTCATAGCTGGATCTTTAAAAAACTGTTTATATTATTTAGAATAAAGCTCAATAATCAACTGTACGTTGATATTCTCAGGAATTTCTTCCATCACAGGAACATTCAAAAACTTACCTGTTTTCGTCTTCTTGTCTGTTTCAAGCCACTTATACTTGCTTGTTGAATAACTTTGCAAGGTTTCAGTAATTAAATCCAAATCACGTGATTTAGGACGAATTGTAACTACATCTCCCGACTTGACCTGATAAGATGGTATATTTAACACCTGTCCATTTACTACTATATGTTTGTGAGAAACTAACTGCCTTGCTTGACGCCTTGTTCTTGCAAATCCCATTCTGTATACAACGTTATCCAACCTGGACTCTAGCAGTTGTAAAAGAACTTCACCCGTAACGCCTTGCTGACGGTTGGCCTTTTCGTATAAATTACGGAACTGTTTTTCGAGCAAACCATATGTGTATTTTGCTTTCTGCTTTTCATCAAGCTGAATAGCATACTCAGACTTCCTGCTGTAACGGCTTCTGCCGTGTTGACCAGGACCGTATGGTTTTCTTTCTAAAGCGCTGCTGGGACCAAAAATTGGTTCCCTGAATCTACGCGCTACCTTTTGCTTTGGACCTCTGTATCGTGCCATCTAATTAAATGTATTAGTTTAAACTCTTCTTCTTTTAGGTGGGCGGCATCCATTGTGGGGTATTGGAGTCCGATCTTTAATAGAGACTACCTCTAACCCACTTGTTGCCAGTGCTCTAACGGCTGATTCTCTACCTGATCCGGGACCTTTTACAAAAACTTCAACTTTACGAAGCCCCATATCATATGCTGCCTTTGCTGCAGTTTCAGCACTAAGCTGAGCCGCATAGGGAGTATTTTTTCTAGACCCTTTAAATCCTTCTTTACCGGATGATGACCATGACAACACATTACCGTTAGCATCAGTTACGCTAACCAAAACATTATTAAATGTTGCCTTCACAAATGCCATCCCATTTGGGTTCGCTATCTGCTTTTTCTTCTTTTTCCTTGCTACTTTATCAGCTGCAGCTTTTCTTTGTCGTTTAGCCATTAGATTAAAATATTATTCGTTATTTAGTAGCTTTCTTCTTACCGGCTACAGTTCTTCTCTTACCTTTACGGGTACGAGCATTCGTTTGAGTACGCTGCCCACGAACCGGTAAGCCTTTTCTGTGGCGAACACCTCGGTAACTACCTGTTTCGATAAGTCGACGGATATTTCCGTTAATCTCAGTACGCAAAGCACCTTCAACTTTCAGATCGTTATCAATGATTGAACGCAGTGAGGCAACCTGGTCTTCATCCCAGTCAACTACCTTGGTATCGTGATCAATACCGGCTTCGTCCAAAATTTCTTTTGCTGTGGTTTTGCCGATCCCAAAAATGTAGGTTAGCGCTATTACGCCTCGCTTTTGCTTCGGTAAATCAACACCTGCGATTCTTGCCATAAATCAAATCCAATAATTTTTAACCTTGCCGCTGCTTATGACGCGGATTCCTTTTATTAATTACATAGACACGACCTTTACGCCGAACTATCTTATCGTCTGAACTTCTTTTCTTAACTGAAGATTTAGTCTTCATTGTAATCCTATTTTTTACTTATAACGATATGTTATTCTTCCTTTCGTCAAATCATACGGAGACATTTCAACCTGTACTCTGTCACCCGGTAAGATTTTAATGTAGTACATTCTCATTTTACCGGATACATGAGCCAATATTTCATGGCCATTATCTAGCTCAACTTTAAATTGAGCGTTCGGTAATGCTTCCAATATTTTTCCGTCTTGCTTTATCGGCTCTTGTTTAGCCATAATGCGTTTCTAGAATTTCATTTTTTGTGATCTCAGCAATATAATCAAAAGTACTGAGAATTTCAGATTTTCCTTCTCTAACTACGACGTCGTGTTCAAAATGTGCTGCTCTTGAACCATCAGCTGTTACAATTGTCCAACCATCAGACAATGTTTTTACCTTCCAAGTTCCTTCCGTAATCATTGGCTCAATAGCCAACGTCATTCCGGATCGCAACCTTTCACCTTTGCCCGGTTTCCCGAAGTTAGGTACTGAAGGATCTTCATGCATATTCTTTCCAATCCCATGACCCACAAGGTCTCTCACAACGCCAAAACCTTCGGCTTCATTGTGTTTTTGAATCGCAGAACCAATGTCTCCGATCTTATTTCCATGAACAGCCTGGTCAATCCCTTTATATAAAGATTCAAGTGTAGACTTTAATAGTTTTTTGGTTTTATCATCATACTCTCCAACTACAAAAGTGTAGGCATGATCACCAAAATATCCATTTTTTTCTACACCACAGTCTATAGAAACGATATCACCATCTTTAAGCTCACGCTTACCGGGAATACCGTGGACAACTTCTTCATTAATCGAAATACATAAGCTTGCCGGAAACGGGTTCTGTTTTGAACCATAACCCTTAAATGCCGGACGCGAATTATTTTTTTTGATAAAATCTTCTGCTATTCTATCAAGTGTACCAGTTTGAACTCCCGGGGTAATTTTCTTTGCAACCTCTGCTAATGTTTTTGACACCAGCTGTGCAGCTTCCCGCATTTTTTCAATTTCTGATTCACTTTTCAGATAGATCATCAGGCTCTTCTTTTTCCTTTTATCTTGCCTGATTTCATGAAACCATCGTAATGTCTCATCATCAAATGACTTTCAATTTGCTGTAATGTATCCAATGCTACACCTACAATAATTAGCAAACTAGTTCCTCCATAAAAGAGAGCAAAACCCGGAGTTACGCCCATTCTTGCAACAATTGCCGGCATTATGGCAACGAATGACAAGAAGAGTGATCCGGGCAATGTAATTTTTGTCAAAATATTGTCAATAAATTCTACTGTTTGTTTACCTGGTCTTACGCCCGGTATAAATCCACCCTGACGTTTCATTGTATCAGCCATCTCTTTTGGATTTACAGCAATGGCCGTATAGAAAAACGTAAAAAATACACAGATAATGAAGAATATGATTGAATACGTTATTCCTGTAAAATCAGATGACCAAGCCGTTAGCCATTGTACTGTTTGATTTTCAGGGAAAAAAGTACCAACAGTACTGGGAATAAACATAATAGACTGTGCAAAAATAATCGGCATTACACCTGCAGCATTTACCCTGATAGGTAAATATTGTGTAGTTCCACCATAAACTTTTCGTCCTACAACACGCTTTGCATACTGCACTGGAATTTTTCTTGTTCCTTGCGTCAACAGTACACATGATGCAATAACTAGCGCCAAACCTGCCAACTCAATAATAACAATAATTGCGTTGTTTGTAGTCTGTATTTCATTCATCAGATTGGTAGGCAACACCGCAATAATACCAATCATAATGAGCAAGGAAATACCATTACCGATTCCTCTGTCAGTAATGCGTTCACCCAGCCACATAACAAAGGTAGTACCGGCTGTTAACACAACAATAGAAGTGAAAATAAAGGTAGCGTTGGCAACTACAATTGCATCAGGCGAGGTAGCTATTAAGTTGATCGCAAATCCGATTGCCTGAACGGCTGTAATACCTACCGTGCCGTACCGTGTTAAACGGTTAATTTTTCTCCTTCCTTCTTCACCTTCGCGCTGAAGCTTTTGAAAATAGGGAACTGCAGCACCCATCAGCTGAATAATAATAGCTGCAGTAATGTAAGGCATAATTCCTAGCGCAAATACACCAGCTCTCGAAAATGCTCCCCCCACAAAAAGATCAAAAAGTCCTAAAAGACTTGATGCGTCGCCTTGTTGTGAGGTTAGTAAACTTGCATCTACACCTGGCATCGTAACGTAACTTCCGATACGATAAACCATTAAAACTCCAACCACATAGAGAATTCTATCTCTGAGGTCTTCGATTTTAAATATATTTCTAAAGTTCTCTATTAAACTCATTAGATATTTTCAACTGATGTGTTTGTGGCTGTTACGAGATGATCTTTATATCTCCGCCTGCGGATTCAACTTTCTCTTTCGCTGAATTGCTGCAAGCATGAACTTCGATAGACACTTTCTGACTCAATTCGCCTGTGCCTAACAGTTTCACCCTTTGTTTATCATCAACAAGACCTACACCTACCAAATCTGTGAAGGAGATGTTTTCAGATAAGCGTCCAGCTTCAATAAAGTCAGCTAACTTTTGAACATTCAAAGCTTTGTACTCTACTCTAAAAGGATTTTTAAAACCAAACTTTGGAACCCGTCTTTGAAGCGGCATTTGTCCACCTTCGAACCAAGCCTTTACTTTACTACCACTTCTGGACTTTTGACCATTATGGCCACGTCCAGATTGCTCACCGGTTCCGGAGCCTTGTCCACGTCCAACTCTCTTACGAGTTTTTTGATTGGTTTCCGGAGCTTTTAAATTGTGTAATTTCATGATAAAACTCTTTTAAAACGATTGATTATCCTTCAAAAACTTTACTTACGCTTACTCCTCTTCGCTGAGCAACTTCAACCGGATCGGTTATTTCTCTAAGCGCTTCATAAGCAGCTTTCACCATATTATGGGGATTTGAAGACCCCAGAGATTTTGAAAGAATATTGTGGAATCCGGCAACCTCAAGAATAGATTTTACAGGTCCGCCGGCAATAACACCTGTACCTTCAGCTGCTGGTCGCAACAAAACCTTACCCGCACCTTTTTTACCAACTACAGGATGGTGAATACTACCAGACTTTGTAATAGGTACTTTAATTAAGTTTTTCTTGGCATTATCAAAGCCTTTCTGGATAGCATCAGCAACTTCATTTGCCTTACCCAATCCATGACCGACAACACCTTCGCCGTTCCCGACTACTACAATTGCGTTGAAACTAAATCGACGACCACCTTTCACCACCTTAGAAACCCTGTTTATATGAACAAGCTTTTCTTCAAGATTAAGGTTAGCAGCCGGAATATTATGTTTTCTTCTTACTTTAGGCATAATTAAAATGATTTATAGGTCTAATCCTCCTTCACGGGCACCATCTGCAGCAGCTTTTACAACTCCGTGGTACTTATATCCACTTCTGTCAAAAACTACTTTATCAACTCCTTGGTCTTTAGCTGCCTCAGCAAGAGCTTTACCTACCAGGTGGGCAGCTTCAACTCCCGATTTATCTTTCAATTCTTTTTCTAATTCGTCAGACTTTGTAGACAAGGCAATCAAAGTAGCATTTTCTCTGTCGTTAATAAGCTGTAAATATACATGCTTATTACTTTTGAAAACACTCATACGTGGTCTTTCAGCAGTACCGCGAATCGTAGAACGAATTCTTCTGCGGATCTTATTTCTACGTTCTGTCTTTTTCTTATTCTTTTTCATGGTTCTATAAGATCTCTAAAATTATTTAGCTGCAGATTTTCCGGCTTTTCTACGTACATATTCATCCACGTAACGAATTCCTTTACCTTTATAAGGTTCTGGTTTACGTAATGATCTGATTTTAGCCGCTACCTGACCAACCAACTCTTTGTTTACTCCACTGATAATAAGAATTGGATTCTTTTTGGTCTTTGTATCCACTTCTATATCAATTCCTGGAGGTGGTACGAAATGTATTGGATGCGAATATCCGAGGTTCAGATCAAGTACACCACCGGTAAATGCAGCACGATAACCTACACCAATAATCTCGAGTTTCTTTTTATAGCCCTCAGTAACACCTATAATCATATTATTGATCAAAGATCGGTAGAGACCATGTAGCGATTTATGTTCTTTTGAATCGCTGGCGCGAGATACAATAATCTCACTTTCATTAATTTCTACTTTTATTTCTGGATGTATACGCAGTGTACCGGTTCCTTGAACACCTTTAACCGTAGCTATGTTATCGGCATCAATAGAAAATTCAACATTTTTCAGTAATGGAACGGGCTGCTTACCTATTCTCGACATAACTTTTCTCTAATTCTTTTATTAGTAAACAGTGCAGAGAATTTCTCCGCCTACATTTAGTTTACGAGCTTCTTTATCTGTCATAACACCTCTCGAAGTTGATACAATTACAACTCCAAGACCATTGTAGGATCGAGGTATTTTTTCAGATGAACTGTACTTTCTCAATCCCGGTTTGGATACGCGTTTCATTTCTCGAATTACGGGTTTTCCATAGGCATCGTATTTCAGAAAGATTCTGATAATGCCTTGTTTTCCATCTTCGATATCGATGAACCTGTTTACGTAACCTTTATCCACGAGAATTTTAGTCATCGCCCGTTTAATCTTTGATGCGGGGATGTCAACGCGTCTGTGTCCGGCACGCTGTGCATTTCTAATGCGTGTTAAAAAATCTGATATTGTGTCGCTATGCATAATTTAAAATCTCCAGTTTACCAACTTGCTTTTCGAACGCCGGGAATTTTACCATTTAGAGCAAGTTCACGGAATTTAATTCTTGATACTCCATATTTGCCCACATATCCTCTTGATCGTCCGGTAATTGAGCAACGATTTCTTACTCTTGTAGGACTTGCATCACGAGGTAGTTTTTGCAACGCTTCATAGTCGCCAGCTTCTTTAAGCTCACGTCTTTTTTCAGCGTATTTTTCTACTGTTCGTTTACGTTTTTCGTTTCTCGCTATCCAGGATTTCTTAGCCATTGTCGAACTTTTTCTTAGTGTTAAATTATTTTTTGAATGGCATTCCAAAGTGTTTCAAAAGCGTAAAAGCTTCTTCATCACTTTCTGCTGAAGTTACAAAGGTGACATCCATACCATGAACCAATTTTGCTTTATCAACATCAATTTCAGGAAAAATAGTATGCTCTTTTATACCCATTGTGTAATTTCCTCTGCCATCAAAACTTTTGTTCGGAACACCTTGAAAGTCTCTGGTTCTGGGCAGCGCCAAGTTAATGAGCCTATCGAGGAATTCATACATTATTTTCCCTCTCAAAGTCACTTTACAACCAATTGGCATCCCTTCTCTTAATTTAAAGTTAGCAATCGATTTTTTGGCTTTTGTCTTTACAGGTTTTTGACCTGTAATGGTTGCGATATTATCAGTAATGACGTCGAGTATCTTGGCATCATTCATAGCATCACCGGCTCCCACATTAATCACAATCTTTTGCAATTTAGGTACACCCATGATGTTCTCATACTTAAACTCATCTCTGAGCTTCTGTATAATATCTTCTTTGTATTTTGTATAAAGTCTTGCTTCAGCCATTCTACTAATTATTTATCAATGATTTCGCCACTGGTTTTTGCATATCGAACCCAACGGCCTCCACCTTCTTCTTCAATTCTTTTACGACCGATTCGTGTCGGCTCATCAGTTGTTGGATCAATAACCATGACATTAGATAAATGTACAGAAGCTTCTCTTTTCAGACGACCGCCCTGTGGATTATCCTGCGATGGTTTTTCGTGGTGAGTTCTCATGTTGATCCCTTCAACCAATACACGATCGGTTTTAGGATATACAAAAAGAACACGTCCTCGTTTTCCTTTGTCATTTCCGGCAATAATTAAAACATTATCGCCTTTTTTAACATGTAATTTCTTTTGGGTGTTATACTTACGTGGCATAACAAATATGATTTTAAAGTACTTCCGGAGCCAGTGAAACAATTCTCATGAAATTTCTTTCCCGAAGCTCTCTAGCTACAGGTCCGAAAATCCGAGTTCCAATCGGTTCCTTTTCTTTGTTAATAATTACAGCCGCGTTTTCATCAAATCTAATGTAACTACCATCACGGCGACGAATTTCCTTTTTAGTTCTCACAACTACAGCTTGTACAACCTCTCCCTTTTTCACGTTACCTCCGGGAATTGCTGTTCTTACAGAGCATGAGATCAAATCTCCAATACGTGCATAACGTCTTCTTGAATCTCCAAGAACCTTAATACACATCACTTTTTTTGCGCCACTGTTGTCAGCGACTGTTAATACACTTTGCGTTTGAATCATGAGATCTACCTACAAGATTGAACGTTATTTTGCTCTTTCTACGATATCTATCAAACGCCATGTTTTGCGTTTTGATAGAGGCCGAGTTGACATTATTAAAACAGTGTCACCAATTTTGGCATCATTGTTTTCGTCATGTGCCATGTACTTTGTTGTTTTGGTGATAAACTTGCCATAAATAGAGTGCTTTATCTGTCTGTCTACGGCAACTGTAATGCTCTTTTCCATTCGGTCACTCACAACTCGACCGGTTCTGGTTCTTCTTTGTGATCTTTGTGCTTCAGCCATAATTTATTCAGCACCTAATTTTTCATTAATAATCGTGTTCAAGCGGGCAATTTCCCGTTTTGTATTTTTAATTTTGGCCGGGTTTTCAATTTGGCCGGCAATTGCTTTGTTGAATCGAAAGTTTTCCAAAGCTTCGATTTCATCTTTCAGCCTGGCCTCCAATTCTGTCATTGTCAAGTCTCGTAATTCGTGTGCTTTCATCTTTGATCCTCTGTCAATTATACACCGTCGTAATCACGACGTTTAATGAATTTTGTTTTAATTGGCAGTTTATTAGACGCACGCCTGAGAGCCTCTTTTGCTTGCTCTTCACTAACTCCGGCTATTTCAAATAGAATTCTGCCCGGCTTAACAACTGCAATAAAGTGATCCAATGTACCCTTACCTTTACCCATTCGTGTTTCAGCGGGTTTCCGTGTAATCGGACGATCAGGAAAAATTCTGATGAACGTTTTACCATCTCTCTGCAAAGTACGAGCAATCGTTACCCTGCAGGCTTCGATTTGCCTGGATGTGATAAACTTGGGCTCCATCGCTTTTAGTCCAAAACTTCCAAAAGCAAGAGTATGACCTCTTTGAGCGTTCCCTTTTAGCTTATCACGGTGAACTCTTCTTCTATTTACTCTTTTTGGTTCTAACATTGTTCTTTACTAAAACGGTTAATTTCTACTGCGTCTGTTCGATCTTCTGGATCTTCTGTCACCAGATTTACCGGAACGTTTACGTTGTGGTTCATCTTCTTGTTTTGCTTGAGAGCCTGGTGACAAATCAACATCGCCGATAATTTCACCTTTGAATATCCAAACTGACACTCCAATTGATCCATAAATGGTATTTGAAGTTGTGTTAGAATAATCAATATTTGCTCTCAATGTATGCAATGGAACACGTCCTTCTTTGTACTGCTCAGTACGTGCCATTTCAGCACCGCCAAGTCGACCGGCACACTTAATTTTAATACCCTTGGCACCCATTCTCATTGCAGAAGACAGAGCAGTTTTCATTGCTCTTCTAAAAGATACGCGAGCTTGAAGCTGCTGAGCAATGTTTTGAGCTACCAAACTTGCATCCAGTTCAGGTCGCTTGATTTCACTAACATTAATCTGAACTTCCTTACTGGTTATTTTCTTCAACTCCTCACGCAGAAGTTCAATCTGTTCACCGCCTTTACCGATAATAACACCGGGTCTGGACGTATTCAAAGTCAGTAATATTCGTTTGGGTGTTCGTTCAATTACAACGTTTGATAATCCGCCATTTCTTAAACGGGTTGCCAAGTACTCTCGAAGCTTATGATCTTCCAGCAACATTGCCGGTTCATTCTCTTCAGAATACCAGTTGGATTCCCATCCTTGAATGATTCCAAGTCTTAGTCCGGTTGGATTGGTTTTTTGTCCCAATGTTTTACTCGTTTATTCTTCTGTTACAGTTTCTTCCTGAAGCTTAGCTACAACCACACTTATATGGCAGCTTCTTTTATTTATTCTATGGGCTCGTCCCATTGGAGCCGGCTGAATTCTTTTCAACGTTACACCCTCATCTACATAAATCTCTTTTATATACAAGAGGTCATTGTCGAGACGCTCTTCCTGAAATTTATCTCTTACATTTGCAGCAGCCGACTTAATAACTTTTGCCACATCTGTTGAAGCAGATTTTGATTCAAATTCAAGTTTTGTGAGTGCCTTATCTACTCGCTCACCTCTTACAAAATTTGCAACCAGTCTCACTTTACGAGGAGACTTTCTGAGATGTTTTTGTACTGCTTTTGCTTCAAATACTGGCGTTTCCATCAATCAGTCTCTTTTAATTATTTAGCCTTTTTAAGTGGATGGCCACGAAACGTTCTGGTCGGTGCAAATTCACCGAGCTTATGTCCAACCATATTTTCAGTAATGTACACAGGTATAAACTGCTTACCATTGTGAACAGCGATCGTTAAGCCAACAAAATCCGGTGTTACCATCGAACTTCTAGACCAGGTTTTGATTACTTTCTTTTTGCCGCTTTCATTCACAACATCAATCTTACGCTGAAGCTTATAGTGAACGAAAGGCCCTTTTTTTAGCGAACGTGGCATACTTATTTAGCTTTTTTAGTTTTTCTACGTCTTACAATAAACTTAGACGATAACTTTTTAGGTTTTCTTGTCTTCTTACCTTTTGCAGACTGACCCCATGGTGATCTTGGGTGTCCTCCAGAAGCTTTACCTTCACCACCGCCCATCGGGTGATCCACAGGGTTCATGGCTACACCACGAACTTTAGGCCTTCGGCCCAGCCATCTGTTCCGTCCGGCTTTTCCTTTCGAAGTATTAAAGTGATCTGTGTTACTGGTTGTACCAACTGTTGCAAAACAATTGGAAAGCACCATTCTCACTTCACCGGATGGTAATTTAACAGTAGCATATTTGTCAGTTTTAGCAACTAGCTGTGCATTTGTGCCGGCACTTCTGCAAAGCTGGCCACCTTTTCCAGGCACCATTTCAATATTGTGAATAATTGTACCAAGAGGCATATTCTTCAGAGGCATTGCATTTCCATTTTCTGGAGCTGCAGAATCACTGCTAATAACAGTATCGCCTACGCTTAATTTACTTGGTGCCAAAATGTAACGCTTCTCTCCATCAGCATAAGCCAAAAGAGCAATCCTTGCAGTTCTGTTAGGATCATACTCTATTGTCTGAACCTTAGCAGGGATATCAAATTTGTTTCTATAAAAATCAATTACCCGATACTTACGCTTATGGCCACCGCCTCTGCGTCTGGACGTCATGCGGCCACGGTTATTTCTACCGCCGGATTTACCCGCTCCTTTTGTAAGGGACTTTTGCGGCCTGTTTGTGGTTACATCATCAAATATTGGTGCAACACGATGGCGCTGTCCGGGAGTTGTTGGTTTTAATTGCTTAGTAGCCATTGTTTAAAAATCTTTAAATTTCGCTGAAAAAGTCTATTTCTCCTTCCTTAAGCGTAATGATCGCCTTTTTCCACACTTTACTTCTGCCACTGACGAATCCACTTTTAGTGAATCGGCCTTTTGGTTTAGAAGGAACAATAATTGTGTTCACTTTGGCAACTTTAACTTCAGGATATTTCTCTTCAACAGCTTTTCTGATTTGAGGTTTAGTGGCATTTCTGCTTACCTCAAACGCGTATTGCTGATGCTCGTCCTGAAGCCGCGTAAGTTTTTCTGTTATTAATGGTTGTACTAAAACACTCATGCTGCTTCCTCATCAACTTTTGGTTCGATGCTGTTTTCAAGAACAGAAATTGAACTTTCTTGAAATACGACAACATCAGCTTTCATAATTTCATAAGTAGATGGCTTACTCGCCTCCAGTACATTAACACCTGGAATATTTCTTGCTGAAATATAGATGTTCTTGTCATTCTCAGGCGTTAGCAGGAGAACTTTTTTTCCATCCAGTTTGAGTGCGGTTAAAAGCTCAACAACCTGTTTGGTTTTTGGTGCATCGTAACTAAAATCTTCCACAATCATCAATGATTCCTCATTCACTTTGAGCGAAAGAGCAGATTTACGCGCAAGCCTTTTAGCTTTTTTTGAAAGGTTGATCGTATAGGATCTTGGCTTAGGACCAAATACAGTACCACCACCTTTTAAAAGCGGAGACCGTATAGAGCCTCTTCTCGCCATACCTGTACCTTTCTGCTTATAGGCTTTTTTACCGCCGCCTCTAACTTCGCCTCTTTCTTTAGTCTTTGCAGTACCTTGACGGTTATTTGATTGTATACGACGTACATCTTCGTATAAAACAGTTTCGTTAGGCTCAATTGCAAAGATAGAATCACTCAACTGAGCCTTATTCTTACTGCTGGTCCCGTCAGTTTTATAAATCGATAATTCCATCAGGCTAATTCCTGTGATTGATTATAAATCTCTACGTAGCCGCCTTTAGAGCCCGGAATTGATCCGGTAATCATTAGCAGATTTGATTCTGGTAGAATCTTTGCTACAGAAAGATTTTTAATTTTAGTTCTTTTATTTCCGGAACGTCCAGGCATTTTCATTCCCTTAAATACTCGGGACGGATCAGATGCCTGACCAATTGACCCTGGCGCTCTTTCCCGGTTATGCTGACCGTGTGTCTGGCCACCAACACCGTGGAAATTGTGACGCTTAATTACACCAGTGAATCCGGTACCTTTTGAAATACCCGCAACATCAACATGATCTCCTATAGAGAATACATCTTCAATGTTCAACTCATCGCCAATATCAAATCCTTCAGGAATATAATCTCTGAATTCAGTTACTATTCTTTTTGGCTCAGATCCGGCTTTATCAAAATGACCATTCAACGCATTTGAAATATTTTTTCTCTTCTTATCAAAAGCTGATAGTTGAACGGCTTTGTATCCGTCACTTTCTTCTGTTTTTATTTGGGTAATTGTACAAGCAGGTACTTCAAGAACTGTTACCGCAATACTGCGACCAAGCTCATCAAAGATACTTGTCATTCCCACTTTTTTTCCGATTAAACCACTCATGGTACTTTTGGAATTTTTACACTTTAATTTCTACATCCACGCCGGAAGGAAGCTCTAGCTTCATCAGGGCATCAACGGTTTGTGAACCGGTTGACAGTATATCTATCAACCGTTTATGTGATCGATACTCAAACTGCTCTCGTGATTTCTTATCCACAAAAACAGATCGGTTAACAGTGATGATGTTTTTCTTGGTCGGTAATGGAATCGGACCGGACACCACTGCACCTGTTGATTTTACAGTCTGAACAATTTTTTCAGCTGATTTATCAATCAGGTTATGATCGTATGATTTTAGCTTGATTCTTATTTTCTGTTGTGTTGCCACTGTTAAAATCCTTTAGTCAAGTATTTTCGTTACTACTCCGGCGCCTACGGTTCGGCCACCCTCACGGATTGCAAATCGAAGACCTTCTTCCATCGCTACCGGCTGGA
>NZ_JAWLDW010000062.1:0-15750 GCF_041686455.1 Rhodohalobacter sp. | reverse complement strand
CAGCCCTGCGTCTACAACATCAGATATTACACCATCGCGAAGCCAGCTCACCTGTTCATTGGAGTAAGCCTGAGAATCACCCAGTACAGCGCAGGTAAACGAATCGCCTGCTGTATTTTCACGTGTGAGCGGAAAATTAACCGCTGCCGGTGCCGGACCGGTATCGGGCAGTCCGCCAAACCTCATATCATATCCTGTACCTCCCTCTTTGTGGATGTAAAAAAACTGTGGCACCATCCGCTCGTCGGTTGGAACCCGCCAACCGGAAGGCTGTACGATTGTCAGGTTCATATCATCTCTGACGTTGATTTCATATCTCCCTTCATCGTCAGTTGTCGCCCAATCTACTCCGTTTGAGACCAGTACTCCTTCAACTCCCTTTTCACCTTGATCCAACAACCCGTTTTTATTGGTATCGTTAAAGACATAACCGGTTACGGCATCTTCACCCGTGCCCTGAGCGATGATTTCCGGAGCGGCAGTCCACTGCTGAGAAAAGGCCGGATTCGTAAATAATAAAAGCTGGAAAAACAGAGATGAGATGATTACTCGGATGACAGTTTTCATATTAGAGCAGGATTGAATTTTAAGTTATATATGAAAATTAACGATCTCAATTTTACCATACAGTTATGGTTTCGTAGTCGATGTTGATCGTACTGCTGTCATTCAAAATCAATCAATAATATAATTTTTTGATATCAATCACTTTTAGAAACCCTTCAAGGGTTTGGAACCCTTGGAGGGTTGGATATAAATAACTATATCAAAACTCCCACCGCAGTATCACATTCAGATTTCGGCCCGGCATGGGAGCGTCACGGTTTTCTACCCTGCTCAGATGATCGCGGTAGCGTTCGTTGAGGAGGTTATCAAGCCGTAAGCTGAGGGTTAACCCTTGCCCGAATCTATAGCCGGTATCTGCGCCAATTAGAAGATATCCATCCGTGGGTTCTTCATTCGGAGCGACCTTCTTCTGCTTATTCACAACTCTGACACGCGGACCGGCATAAAACGACCCATTATCGTACTTCACCTCAATACTTGTTCGGAACGGTGGAATAAACGTGAGGTTGTCCCGGTCTCCCGATCGCTCCCGTCCTCTTACATAGTCAAACCCAAGACCTGCAATCCATTCATCTGACAGAAGGAGATCAGAAGTGAACTCAAAACCATACATCAGCGCATCTTTGGATCGGTACTCAAAAACTGGCAGCCCGGAAGGTTGGTGCGTCTCTCCTGTCGGCGAAAAGTCCACAAAATGATCAATTTTGTTGGCAAAGAGTGAAAGCTGACCGGATACCCGGTTTGAACGGAATTCAACAAAAGAATCCGCCCCTAAACTGAATTCATTCTTCAGAGATGCATCTCCAATATCAAATGAACCGGCCGCGGCATGAGGCGCAAAAGAATATAGTTCTTCAATGGTTGGCGAGCGGTAAGCTCTTGCAAATTGCAGTCCGGCAGTCCAATTGGATGACGGAGAATAATTCAGCCCAAGTGCACCTGATGCGATCAGGTCTGATCGGTCTTCAAAATCAGCTGCATTGGTAAAAAGTTCGTTGGTTGTCACAAACGTCTCTTTAAACTCCAGACGAGTACCGGCTTTCAAAGTCAGAGCATTGGTAAGACTCAGCTCTTCATAGAGATACCCTGCAACAAAATAGCCGTTGGCATTGGGAGTAAGGGCATCCCCTCCGCCCACTTCAATTTCTGAGTAGTTAAAACTCAGGCCAACTGCTCCCTCCAGTTTTCCAACCGGCCGGTGCCTCAACACCAGCGAACTGCTTAACGATTGCTGTGCAAATGAGATCCCAATATTCTCCGTGATCTCCTCGTCTTGTCTCCCTATTTCAAATTCATCATGTTTGTAATCGCTGATATGCAGGCGCAGCTCGGCATGATCTATAAACCGGTCCATCCTTACCGTTGAAATACTTTGAATGTTCGTGCGGTTCATGCGAATTTCAATCGATTCATTCGGATCATCAATCGCTTCCGGTAAGCCATATGTGTAGTCCATACCCGAAATGGAAAGACCTGTTTCAAAGTCACCGATTCGGTAGCCAACGCCACCGCCAAAACTGATATTCTGAATTGCAGTATCCGGAAGTCTGCCATCGGGTGTACTGAGGTCGCCACCATCCCGGTAAATCATTCGGCCTGTTACAGCAAAACGATCCGTACCGTATTGTGTGCGAAGAAGACCGGCCCCCATTTTGTTCACCGTTGAAACATGACTGGCCATTGATGATGACGTTCCTTTTTCCCATTCTCGCGGCATATCGTTACTAAACATATTCACCACTCCCCCGATTGCACTTGAACCGTAGAGCAAGCTGGCCGGTCCCCGAATCACCTCCACCCGATCCATCGCCAGCGGATCAAGAGCCACGGCGTGATCGACCGCCGTTCCAGACAGATCTCCCATTCGCTCTCCATTCTGCATTACCAATACCCGATCGCCGTCAAATCCCCGAATAACCGGACGTGCAGGCGCAGAGCCAAATGATCGAGTTGTCACTCCCGGAGTTCCGTCCAGAATTTCACCGAGGCTGGGAGCAGCTTTTTGCTGAAGCATCTCCGCATTCAACGATTGTGCCGGTTGATATTGAATATTTCTGCCAATTGGAGAGCTGGTTACAATTACATCAACGCCCTGTATCCTATCCTTTTCCAGCTCAATTAAAAGGGAGTTTTCTTCAGGAAAATCAATCTTTAGTGTTACTGTTTTAAAACCAACTGAAGATATGATTAGGGTATAAACACCCTCCTCCAAATCCGTAAATTCAAATTCTCCATTTCTATCCGCCGAAATTCCCAAATCATCCTCCGCCAAAATTACAGTGGCACCGGGGATTGGCTCTGAAGTAGACTCTTCCACAATTTTCCCAGACAAATCTGAATCTACAGGGTTTGCTTCCGATATTTCCATCCCTGATAAAAGAATGACTGTGACAATAAAAATCATCACAGAGACCGTAAAATTCATCTTATGGTTGCTGCTCATAACTATGTGTTAGTTTGAATAACTTATTTTTTAGTCAAGACTAAATTTATAGTTATCCGAATCAATTTACAACATAGAAATAAAACCATACCATTTAGATTGGGAGTAGAAGTGATGATAAGTCAACAATGATTTATCGGACTATAAAAAAAGCCCTACCCATCAGATCATACGAACCAGATTGGTTTGCAGCGACCGGAATTCTCCCCATCGAATGATCTTGATGATAATGGAAACAAACGGCCCGGTTTGAGTAAGGCGTTTTGCCAGGTCAGCGATTTTAGCATCCCTTTTTTGGATGGCGAGTTCTTTATCCTCTGCTGTTAGATATTTATGTGCAAATTCCCAAGCACCATCCCGAGCAACAACAATGCTGAAATTGACCAACATCTCATCAGCTCCATGAGCTAAACGAATCATCGGACCAAAGAATAGAGAGATCCCGCTTATATTCGAGGTGACATCGTCCACAAGTGAGGCAAGAATGGCGTTGATCCGGTTGTAATCATTGTAAATGATTTCCAGGTTTTCACCCTCCATCGTCTGTGCAGCTGCAATTCCAAGATCCAGATTGATGTGGGCATTAATACCAAGAAGCAGATGCTGCATTATGATAAATCGATTTGATTCAGCCGCTTCAAATGCCCGGTTCCAGCTTTGAGTTAACTCTTCTCCTGAATCGTTATAGTATGCATCAAACGCATCAAAAAAACGCTGAGCGAAAATGGTGTCTAGTTTTTCCATTCTCTCGTTGTCATCAAAATTACCGGCCTCAATCTCCTCTTTGATGCAAATCGTTACAAGCCGATACAGCACAGCAAAATAACCGACACGGAGATTTTGCCGGCTGCACTGTTCAACAATTGCATCCATTTTATGAATTACGTCATCAATAGAGTACATGCTCATAATTTTTAGATGAATTATTTGCCGATGTTTTTAATGACTTTCCTACTTTATTTTCATACATCGCGTATAAAGCAGATCAGTTACTGCTTCGGAGAATAACCGGGACTCAGAAATATGTATCTTCTTAAATAGCACATCCCACCAGATCCAATTTATTTACCCGATGTTCTCAAAAAGTCTGCAATAATCCTTTGGATTTTTTGACGGCCTTCATAATTACGTTTAAATAATTATGCCTTTCAAGTGTGTCACCATGCTGAATCCGCTAAACTCTCTTATCAAATGGCCCTGAGCATAAGTTATTAGGATTGGCTCTCTACACAGACCGAACACTCTACCCAATCCTCGCTTGGGATTTCACGAATGGCTTTCGGACTGCTTCCTCTCTCAAAAACAGGTTTAAACAAAATTTCTCCCTCATGTTTAGAGGTGCCGCAGGTATGACAATTCACTTCGTGATCAGCTTTAACCGGCGTGTACCCGCTAATCACCCACCCGTCGTGATTTTGATGTGTTGCTAAGCTTTCCAATGCGGCACGAACAGTCTGTGACTTATTCCCGCCATAATACTTATCAGCAAGTTTACTCAGCAGTTCAACGGTAGAGTTATCCAGAGTAAAATTGAGTCTTTTCATGATGAATGTATTTTACTTTCTTCCTCTGCAACAGGATGGTGTTTATGTGATGCCACCTTACAGGTTCGGTGATGCTTATAGTTTTTCCAGTGCCCAAAAATCAAAAGAACACTTCCCATAATTGTAGCGGTTACTTCAAACCAATAACCAATCCAGAAGTGACCCAGCAACCACCCTAAAGTTATCAGCAAAAAACCGGCCCCTAGAAGGCGAACAATTTTTGAGTCGTAATGACTTCTGCGTGATGCGTAATAAATAGTTGGTGCTATCAGAAATATAAAAACGGGATGGGCCCAGTCGTGCAATACAGCTGAAAGTGAGGTGAGCGGTAAAATGGCAACCAATACCGGTAAAAACAGGCAGTGAATGGCACAGATTACTGAGACGCTTATTCCAAAACGATCCCAGAGAATAGAACTTGTTATACTTTTATCAGACAAGAAAACATGGTTTTAAATCCTTGATTTTTAGTGTGTACAAAAATACACACTTTTTATGTACAAAATCAATCACCCCGCGTAGCGTCATCTCCTTCATCATCTTCAGCCTCAGAATCGTTCTCCTGATTCTTTGTTGCTGGCAAACCCTCTTCATCCGATTCAGCCTCATCACTGAATTTATCCATGAACTCTTCCAGAATGTCATCCGCCACATCCTTTTCATCAATTTCCATCTGCCGTTCCATCAACAGGCGCCGGTGTTCAGCCATGTCATCATCTTTCAGGATCTCATCGATCTCGCGCGGTTTTGGCAGTTCCGTAACTGAATTTATCCCGAAGTGCTTCAAAAAGTAGTCTGTAGTTTTGTAGAGTAACGGTTTCCCGGGAGAATCGGCACGACCGGAAACTTTAACCAGCATTTTTTCAAGGAGTTGTCGCAAAATGTAACCCGAATCCACACCGCGAATCTGATCTACTTCGGGTTTGGTAACCGGTTGCCGATAGGCTACAATCGCTAACGTTTCAATAGCCGACTGAGAGAGTTTACGATACGCATTTTCGTGCTGAAAAATACTGAGCCAGGGGTGGAATCGAGGCTGGGTTACAAAAGTATACCCTCCACCGGTTTTTTCGATTCGAAAACTGAGGTCATTTTCCTCATATCGTTTGTTGAGCTGATCCACAATTCTCTGAATAACAGTTTCATCCGGCACTATCTCTTCCTCGTTTTCCTGAATAATCGAAGAGAGTTTATCCCATGCGATTGGTTCAGGACTGGCAAAAATCAGCGCTTCAATTACGGACATTAACCGGGTACCATCAACAAAGCGGTAGTCTAGCATAGATTCAGATATTTACTTTTGAATAGAGGATTCTGGGTAATTAAAAGTTGGGTAAAGATAGAGCGGATACGGTAAAAGTAAAACTAGCGCTTATAGCAGATCAGGGTGTTCTCATCTTTTTCAATGACCCGGTAACCCAAAAGGTGGAAAATATCTTTCACCAGAAAACGGGCAACGCGCATATCTACCAAATATGCATTGGGAGAATCCTTTGTCACACCCGGTAACCAATGCAGAAATTTATGAAAGAAACTTGTACGCATTAATGCGGATAGTTTCAGCCACAAGGGCGCCACTTCGTTGATAATTAAAAAGCCGTCATTTCCGATTTTTTGGTAAAGAGGCATAAAAATCCTTCCGGAAACGGGAGCTTCAATACGTTCACCATTTTCATAGGCCAAAAACTCCCCTTTCTCCACTTGGTCAAAATTATGATACCCCTCACGCATATCAAACTTTTCAGGATCATCTACCATTTTGTGGTACGTAACTTCATAGTAGCTGTCGGGCACCTGGGGATGTACGTCCATCTCTTTCTCGTACTCTTTCACCTCCTCAGGTTTCAGTGTTACCACACCAAGCCAATGCATAGCAAGATGCAAAAAAGCCTGGCTGCGCGTGATAGAATCGATATTTGTATGAGCACCGGCTTCAAATCCAATCGACATGTGGCCGATATTGTTGATATAACTCAAAAGGGTTCCCCGAATATTCTCTTCAAAACCCAGAATTTGCGGTACCGGAAACTTCCGTGCCAGCCGGCGATTGTCAAGTCTATCGTTAATCAGGATAAAAGCACAGCTCTCAGATGACGTAGTATGCAAATCTATAAATATAAAATCCGATGCTGTACCACGGTGTTTATCTAGAACCCACTCAACGGAGTTTTTAATTTCCAGGCTCTCTTTAAATTCCACTGTATGATTTGCGTTGCCGATCGGTGAAAAATGGCTTCGGTCGAATCCTGTTTCCCAAATCCGGTTAAGATCTGTATCCACAAAGCGCACACCCAATTCCAGGGCACGCATATTTCCGGTAATTACATAAAACGTACCATTTAATTTTTCACCGGATTCCAATAATTCAGAAGCAACCGCATCCGTAGCATGAACACCTGCTGTTTCATTTCCATGTATGCCGGCAAAAACTACGACTACAGGGCCGCTTTCGTCGCCTGTCACCTTCCAGCGAATACGATCGGTATCCTGAATAATAACTTCCTGTAGTTCACTGTTTTGCATTCGAATTTTTTTTGATTTTAGTCCAGATCGTTTGTGTGTCTTTGTCCGTTAAAATACCGATTAATTTCCCCTGTTCAATAACCGGAAGACAACTAATACCTTCATCCATCATCAGAAGCATGGCATATTTTATATCATCATTAGGTTTGATGGTTGTTGGATTCCGATCCATTACATCTGCCGCAGTCAACTCTCGTGAATTACCAACCCGCTTAAGGTAACGATCTAACCGACTCTTTGTAATAATGCCTTTCAGCTGTCCGTTTTTATCTTCAACAGGCATATGTCTGATTTCTCTCCACTCCATAATTTTTAGGACCAGATCAGCGATGTATTCCCCCGATACCGTAATCAGGTCGGTCGACATCACATTACTGACCACATCATACTGAATTTTAACGGTTTCAATCTCTTTGAGTGATACCAGCTCCCATTCGTCAACTGTAGTACCAGACCGTCTCCGTTTATCCAGTATTGCAGTTAACGCAACGGACGCTTCTTCACGACCAAGTTTATCTTTGAGCCGCCTGTAACTCCCAACCATCCATCGTGCACCCGTCGCTTTTTTTTCAGTCCTTTTTTGAATGATACCGAGGTAATACTCAATATCCTTTTCATCAATATTCATCATTTCAAGCCCTTTACGAGACATCGGCAAAAGTACGTCTAGTATCAGGCGCATGGCAGATACTAATTGCCCTTCCCAAACCATTCCGCTTTGAATACCCCACATTGCGGCCTTGTAAAAATTCTCCTTGGCATCATCAAAATCGAGAGCATCCCAATTGCCCGCATATGATTCCGGCATATTGGACATCAACCCCGACCAGAATGCAAGATTCGCAATTTCATCTGCCGTTGTGGGGCCGGATGGCAAGTAGCGATTTTCGATCCTCAAATGAGGCTTCCCGTTCGATAAACCGTAGCACGGCCGGTTCCATTTGTAAATTGTACCGTTATGTAGTTGAAGTGCCTCAAGTTTTGGAATTTCACCCTGCTCAAGCAGATTAAGAGAGTCCCGTTCAATCTCCATATAAAATAGAAGAGTATGGCGTGCAATATCATTTTTGAATACATCTCCTATTCCTTTTATCCAACGATTTCCAAACGTAACCCGCTGCTCTCGTTGCCGCAGATGATATCCTTTGCCCCGCGTATCAATACTTTGCTGAAACAGGGCTATACGAGTTTCCGCCCAAAGCTGGTTTCCAAGTAAAAGCGGCGAATTTGCGGCTACCGATAACACAGGACCGGCAAGCATCTGTGCCCAGTTATAAAAATCGGCAAACTGTTCAGGCTGTACCTGGTAATGACACTGAAAGCTGGTATTACACGCCTCAAAAAGTATATTCTGATGAGAAATCAGAAGCTCATCAACCCCGGTAATGTTTAACTCAAAATCCTCGCCTCTTAACTCAAGGATGATCCTTGCAAGCTCTTCGTAGCGTTTTCGCGGTGTCATATATTTTTTCTGCACCGCACGATAATCGATGCTTGGCAGTATCCCGGCAAGAATAACGCTTTCGTCCAATGATTGAGCTGCTTCGGAAGCCTTCCCTAGCAGATTATCAAGCTGGGTATGCATGGCTGACAGGCTGTCTTTTGTTAAAGGTCGAGGGTCAAGATTAATCTCGAGATTATATCTGGCAAGCTCGGGTGTGAAATGGATGTCATTAATTTTTTGCAGTACATGCAGTGCATTCAGCGATGGCTTAAAATGTCTGTCAACAAGACAAAACTCCTGTTCAGCCCCAATTCGGGTGATTCCTGATTCAAAGAGTCCACGTTCCATAATTTGTTCAATGGCTTCAACATCGTGCATCAAATGCTTCAAAAATTTTCTTTTTGAGAGCGGGTCTTTAGCGATGGAGATTTTATTCGTTCCCATATTGGTCTCGTATTGGTCAGTTCCAAGGATGGAGTTTGGTGAAAATTTTACCTTTCTGCATCACTGTGTAAACGTCTTAACAATCGTTTTGTGATTGTCATATAATTCTGTTCAGTTATAATCCCAACAAGCCTGTTATTTTTAACAACGGGCAGGCAGCCGATTTTCTGGGAATCCATAATATCCACCGCTTCAAGAATAGAAGCCTCTGGGTGAATCGTAATCGGATTTTTAATCATGATATCATCCACAGATGTACTTTCTTCTGCTTCGCCATGAATCATATTATTATACTCTCGAAATATCTTTCGCATGGTGATCAAGCCCACCAGGTGTTTGCTGTCGTCTTCAACGGGAACGTATCGGATTCGACGCCAATCAATCAAGTTTGCTACCAGTTCCGGGATATCATCCTTCTGAACCGTAAACAGATCAGTGGTCATGAACTCTTCAACCAGAAGTGTATGTGGCTGCCAGTTCTCCATATCGTCCACTTTGGCCAGCCCCCATTTGTGAATCGGTTCACCTTTTTTCTGATTTTTTACCATGGCGTTGGTCACAGCCGTTAACGCCTGTTCGCGAGACACTTTTTTAGAAAGTTCGTTGTATGATTTTACCATCCAGAAACTTCCAGTTTGCCCCGAATCCGTACGGTCTTCAATGATATCCAAATAGCTTGAAATGTCACCGTGATCCACCCCGGCCTTTTCCAATCCCTCTCTGGCTATCGGTAAAAACTCTTCTGTTATGAGTTCTACAGCAGAGTAGCGTTTATCATTCACCCAGCGAAATTTTGTATCCAATCCCAGCTTGGAAGCAGCAAAAAAGTTCATCCTTACATCATCAAAGTCGAGTTTTTCATGGATATTTGGATAGTGACTGCTCATTCCCTTTAACAGGCCAAGCCAAAACGCGGCATTTGCAATTTCGTCCGTTACTGTAGGGCCGGAGGGAAAAACCCTGTTTTCAATGCGAAGATGTGGCTTGCCGTTGCTAATTCCGTAACACGGCCTGTTCCACCGATAAACGGTACCGTTATGAATTTGAAGTGCACGCAATGCAGGTGCCTTCCTCTGCTCCAGCATTTCCTCAACATTTTCGTCCACATTCGCACTAAGTATAACCCGGTAACGGGCTATATCTTCCCGATAAATTTCTAAGATGCTCTCTTTAATCCAGTCGTTTCCAAACGTCACTCTCGGACTCGAGTCGCGCAGGTGATCTCCCACTTTTCGGGTATCCACTGACTGGTGAAAAAGAGCAATTCTGGTTTCGCTCCACAACCGTTTGCCAAACAGAAGCGGAGAGTTTACTGCAGCGGCAAGAACCGGGCCTGCAATGGCCTGAGCCATATTGTATTTCTCCACAAACTCATCCGGGCTCACCTGAAGATGTACCTGAAATCCGGTGTTTGAAGCTTCCAGCAGTGGCGTATTAAATCGCATTAAAAGCTCATCAGCGCCCTGAATTCGCAGGTCATACTCTTCACCCCGAAGCTTATTGATCGCATCACACAGTGCATGATAACGCTGAAGAGGTGTTAGATTTTTGATGTCCAGATCCGATTTACGAATTGTTGGCAGAACACCGGCCAGCGCAAGGTCGCCGTCAAACTCCTGAATGACTTCCCTAATGCGATCCAGTTTTTTAAGTATTTCAGTTTCCAGGTTACTTAAACATTTCCTTTCAAAAAGCTGCGGCGTCAGATTAGCCTCAAGATTAAAGCGGGCAAGTTCAGTAGTAAATCCATTTTCGCCAAGCTTTTCCATCAGCTCCATTGCAATGGGATAAGGCTTCGCATGTTTATCGATCAGGCAGACTTCCTGTTCAGCACCAATCCGGACGTTATCAATTTCAAACCACCCTTCATTCAGCATCTTTTCCATTGCCCGAACGTCCCGCAGCAGGTACTTCAAAAACTGTTGAGACTCCTCTTTCGATTCCGGTAAATGTACTCGCTCGTCGCCCATAGATCACATATTAAGTTCAGGATGTCTCAATAATTGAATAAATGATGCTTAAAGCAAGTCTTATTTATTAAAAAAAGAAGCTGTAAGAATTGTATTTTAAATACTGTTTGAAACTACAATACCCAAATTCAGCTCCAAATGTATAACCTTCTTGTCATCGACGACGATAAAATGACGCATTTCGTTATCAAGCGTATTCTCGGTGAGCGTTTTAACCTCATTCATGTTTATGATGCACAGGAAGCAGTAAATAAACTTTCAGAAGTTACCATACACCTTATCCTTTCAGATATTCACATGCCGGGTATTGATGGTCTTGAATTTCTGGAATCGATTATGGCTGATGCCGAACATAATAACATCCCGGTTTTAATTATGACCGGTAAACCAACCGTAGAAAAAGAGAGAGGTGCTCTCAATTTAGGTGCAGCAGATTTTATCAAAAAGTCACTTTTCAAAGATGATCCTGAAGATGTGGTTGAGAGAGTGGAGCTAAAACTCACCACTACCCTAGAAGGCATTCCCGTTCCAAAAGGATTTTCAGTCAGTAAGAAAGAGTTTGTACAGAGTTTAATGGAAGAGGTTCAATCCGGAGATTTTTTTACGATATCCCGCAGACTCTGCACTCTTCTTCATAACCGGTTCGATATCAATCATATTTTCTTCTGGGTTGTGAGACAGAATGAACCCCGGCTAATTTTAACAATGGGTGTAAAAGAACTCCAGAAGTTTGGCCCGGATGATCTGGTTAATGAGAAAACGTTTAATGACTTTTCCGAGAAGCCAAAACCCTACCTGTCGAATCACGCATTTGGTAACGATATGGGAATTTTCAAAGAGGCATCCAAAGAAGCAAAGCTGCCCTCAGAAATTGGAATCCCACTTTATGATGTAACCGACCGGGAATATTTGAAGAATGATCGTAAAATACCTGAAAGTGCTGCGATATTTGGCTACCTGGTTTTGAAAAGAAATAAACTATTCACCACCAAGGAGTTCAACTTTCTGAGCAAACTGCTGATACAAAGTGGCACAATTCTATGGCGTTATTTCAAAAAAATCTAGCGCCCAGGTTAATTTAAACCCTTTGCGATACAACAGATCCTTTATGATCAGAACGCTCGAACTTAATACGGTAAGATGTACCTTCTGAACTGTCCATTTCCATCTCAGCTTCAAGCTGACCGGCAAAGGTTTTAATAAGTGTAGTTCCCAGTGTGTTAGACTCTTCACCGGACGAATCAAACCCTATCCCGTTGTCAGAAATATTTAGATGAATGCAACACTCCTCTTCGAACAGCTCTACTGAAATTTGCCCTTTCTCTTTTCCTTTGAAAGCGTGTTTGAAACCATTGATCAAAATTTCATTGACCAGCAAACCAACGGGCATCGCCTGATTTATCCCAATTGATATATCTTCCAGATCCAAATTTAATTCAATAGAAGGAGAATCCTCGGTCATAAATACATCTCTTGTACTTTCCGCCTGTTTTAGAATATTCTCTTTCAAAGAGATATCTGAAAAGTTCTCAGATTGATAGAGCTGCTCATGGATCAAAGCCATCGACTTAACCCGATTGATGCTGGAGTTTAAAACATCTGCCAGGGAATCATCCTCAACCTGATAAATCTGCAACTGTAGCAGGCCTGAAATGACGGCCAGATTATTCTTAACCCGATGATGGATTTCCGAGAGAAGGGCCTCTTTCTCCTGAAGTGATGCCAAAACCTGTTTCTCTGCTTTTTTCCTATTTGTGATATCCCTCCACACAACATGCAGAAGATCCTCTTCATTTGTATCTGTAAAAGCCGTTATCACAACTTCTACAGGCAAATTTGATCCCCCTTTCTTCTGGTGACACCACTCAAATCTAAGCGACTTTTTTTCCTTTACATCGCTCAACATTTCTCTTTGAAGATCTGCCGACAATGTTCCATCCGGCTGTGTTTTCGGAGAAATATCAACTACAGTTTTTCCAATCAACTCATTTTTTTTCTCATATCCCAAAATCTCCACAGCTGATGTATTACAGTCTATAATCACCCCTTTCTTGAAAATAAGGTTGGGCTCAGATGAACGCGTAAAAAGATCTCTATATCGTTTTTCTGATAGTTTTAGAGCTTCTTGAGTTTTTACCCTTTCAGTGATGTCCACATGAGTACCGGCCAGGCGGATCGGCTGCCCCTCTTCATCCCTTTCAGCAACTACACCCCGGTCATTGATCCAAATCCAACTCCCGTCTTTGTGCTGCATTCTGATTTGTGTTTCAAAGTATTTTTCCTCACCTGTAAAGAGTTTGAAAAGCAACTCCTTAGTTGGCTTTAAGTCGCTAGGGTGGGTTAGATTTTCCCAGGATGAAATATGTGGTTCAATTTCACTGAGACTGTATCCCAACATCTTCGCCCACCACTCATTCACGATCATCTTATCGTTAGTTAAATCCCAGTCCCAGGTACCTGCTCTTGTAGCTTCCAATGCAAGCTCTAATCTCTTCTTCGTTTCAAATAGCTCCTGCTGATAGACTGTTTCGATAGTTACATTACGAGCAACTCCTAATATTACTGTATCTTCAGGCTTATCATTTAACAGTGTAAGCTTCGTTTGGTAATACTCTGTTTCTCCCTCTGCATTTTCAAACTCCCATTCATAAACAACCGGAACGCCCTTCAATGCTTCCTGTACAGCCTTCATGTGAATTTCACCTTTTTCCTCGCCAAATATATCAAATGAATTCTTACCCAATAACTCATTTTGCACCTCATCGTCGGCCCATGTTCCATAAAGTGCTGTATGCCGACCTCTCCGATCCAGAGTAAATACGATATCATCAAAAGATTGCACCAGAGTCTTAAATTTTCCGTGGCTCTCTTTTAAGGATTTTTCCCGTTCCACTTCTTCGGTAACATCACGAACAGATCCAATAATTTTTACAATGTTTTCTTCTTCATCCTTTAAAGCATGACTTTTAGTCCTCACCCATTTTTGATTGCCTTTAAAATCTGTGAATCGAACTGTGTAATCATAATCTTTTCCCTCCTTCAGGCATCGCTCAAAGGCTTTCCTAATTCGTTCACGATCACCAGGATGATAACATTCAAAGCTTTTTTCAACATGATTTAAGTCAAATGGCTTGCTGAGTCCATGAATTTCATATAGCTGATCTGACCAATAGAACTCGTCTTTCAGTGGATCGTATTCCCACCCGCCCGTTTTTGATAGCCTTTCAATATCATTTAGAATTCTCTCTCTTCTTCTCGCTTTTGAAGTCCGCTTTTTTTCCTCAGTCACATCCTGCTTTACGGCTAAATAGTTTGTGATTTTCCCATCTTTGTCTGTAATTGGTTTAATGGTAGCCTTCTCCCAATAGAGAGTTCCGTCTTTTTTCTTGTTCAGAAGCTCGCCTTTCCAAATCTTGCCACTGATTATCGTCTTCCAAAGTTTCCTGTAGAACTCATCTGATTGATATCCGGATTTTAGTATTCTAGGATTTTTTCCCAGGGCCTCTTCAAAGGTGTACCCTGTCAGCTCGGTAAAAAACTTATTTACATACACGATCTCCCCATTAACGTCCGTGATTACAATGGACGCCGGAGTCTGCTCGAGGGCAGACAAAAATACTTCAGACCCTATCTGTAGATTTGATTTCATTAAAAACTCATGGCCCCTTAACAGTACAAACTATATTTTCACTAAAACTCTCGGAATATTTAACTTAACAAATCTCTATTAACTTTTGATAAATTTCATTTTTCTGTTTAATAGATAAATTCATCTTTCGAAATGAGAAGGAACATTTTAACAAAGGTTTCGATTTAACAGTAAAGAAACTCAAAAAGAACAAGGATTAATTATGGGAAAAATAAATTATTTATCTCTACTTTTATTGTTAGCTGTATCTTTACTGTTTTTTTCTTGTCAGGATTCCACAAACTCTCTGGATGAGCAGCCACCGCAGCTTCCTCCCGCAGAATCTATGAATATGGACTTTTCCGTATTTGATGAGGACACCAATGCCACCAGTGCTAACCTCACTGCAAATAATGAGTCTTACTCTCACTTTTTTAATGCTGCAATACGAGCAATGGCCATGAAAGGTGTTGTAAATACAAATTTGGCAATACCTAAAACGCTGTTAAAAGCTGCTGAGAATGTTGAACCTGAACTTACAGATAATGGCGAGTGGACCTGGAGCTATACATCGGGTGCGAACGACAATAATTTTGAAATTCGGCTTGTCGCAACATCGGGCAGCGATGATTTGGTTAACTGGCAAATGTACGTTACCAATTCAGCTCTGAATATTGAAAACGCACTCTTCTTTGAAGGTGAGGTAACAGAAAATGGATCTGCCGGAAACTGGACCTATTATGCACTTTTCGGTGACGAAGCCGGAAGTGAAGTCTCGCAAACCACCTGGAGTATCGAAAGTGAGGAACAAGTTGATCTGCGCCTTGAAGTTCTTACAGACAGAAACGGAAATATTGGAGACTACATAGAATACTCATTCAACTCTCCGGTGAAGCAGGCTACCTATTACAACTCAGGAGAAGATCAAACAACCGAAATTGAGTGGAATATCGAAACCATTGAAGGTTACATCATTGCACCCAACTACAACAATGGTGATCAGGCATGCTGGAATAGTAATTTTCAGGGTATTGAATGCAGCTAATTTTCTAAAGCAAATATAGTTCTACTAAAACCGCCAGTTTAATTGAGGCTGTCCAAAAAGGGCACTAATAAATAGCCTTAAACCGGGATTAAAAGCGGGTTTTATGTGATATTTTTTGACGAATATATTATATTAATTACCT
>NZ_JAWLDW010000061.1:0-15763 GCF_041686455.1 Rhodohalobacter sp. | reverse complement strand
ATTTGGTCGGCAACGACTACTTCAGCAGTACCGCCGTCGGCATCAGTAATAGTTACAACACCTTCAACAACATCAATGGTAATATCCTGCTCGTTCAACATCGTTGCTGTTTGAGGCGGTGTAATATCTCCGGACTCAACATTTGCAGCTAACACGTGATATGTCAGTACTTCTACAATCTCATCATTCGTCAGTCCATCAACAACTTCACTGATTTCGTCAAAGGCAGCATTTGTCGGAGCAAACACGGTGAAAGGTCCGTCACCCTGAAGGGTTTCTACCAGATTATTATCAACCAATAAACTTACAAGTGTAGACAGATCGTAATTTTTCTGAGCAATTGCTGGTACATCAACAAATGCATTCGGCATCAGTACTGTATCCACTGCGTGAATAATACCGTTATTGGAAGCAACGTCAGGTGTTACAACTGTTGAGTTTCCGTTAACCACTACATCGCCGTTAACAGTAACATAAAGATTTTCGTCAGTAGTAGATGCAACAGTTTGCTGTTCCTGAAGATCACCTGATGCAATTGTGGTACCTGGAATCGTATGGTAAAGAAGAATTTCTTCTACTTGGGCATCTGATAAGCTTTGTGGATCAACTTCTGCAAAAAGATCGGCGAAAGCATCGTTTGTCGGTGCAAATACTGTCAGTTCAGTTGTAGCAACCGTTTCAGCTAAGTCAGCCTGAACAATCAGATCAACCAGTGTTGTAAAGTTGTAGTTTTTCTGAGCAACTTCTACAGTATTTAAAAATGCATTCGGCAGAAGTACATTATCAACAACGTGAATAAGACCGTTTGAAGCGTCAACGTCTGCGTCTATTACAGAAGCATTACCGTTAACAGTTACACCATCTTCTTCATCTGAAGTAATGTAGAGAAGCTCTTCGGCAGCTGATTCTACGGATTGTTCAGGGGCTAGATCGTCTGAAGCGATACCATCACCGCTAATTACATGGTAGGTAAGAATAAATGTAATCTGTTCTTCTGTTAATGAACCTGAATCAATTTCTTCAAAAAGGGCTGTGAATGCTGCATCGGTTGGTGCAAAGGCAGTGTAAGGGCCTAAGTATTGAAGCGTTGTTGTAAGGCCAACATCTTCTACAAGTCCAATTAAAGTTTCAAATTGACCGGCCTCTTGAGCTACGTCAACTAAATTTGGCTGATCAAGAGCAATTCGAATAGCACTTGGCAGTAGAACTTCATCAATTCCGTGAATGAAACCATTTGTTGCTTCTAAATCTGCTTCAACAACATCTGAAGAACCATTTACTACAACTCCAGCTGCGCTGGCTTGTACTAAGGTTTTTTCTTCATTTAACATTTCTACATCTTGCTGAGCATCTAACGCAGAAGAAGGAATAGATCCTTCAGTTACGTGGAACTGTATGATGTCGAGTTTTTGATCGTCTGAAAGACCCTCAAGAGTACCATCAGGCAGTGCGTCGAATGCAGCGTTGGTAGGAGCAAAGATTGTAAAATCTCCGGATGCAAGAGTTTCCTCTAGGTCCAAATCTTCAATTATACTAACAAGAGTACTGAAGTTTTCGTCACTTTGGGCAAGTTCAACGAGATTTAAATCTTCGGATGGTGGTGTTACCGGGCCATCGTCATCATCTCCACAGGAGGTAATTAACGTAATCGTAAGAAGTGGTGCTATAATAAATAGCAACAGCTTCCGTATCGTATTATTTATTTTCATCGTGTTTGCTGTTTAATTTGGGTTAAAAGATTCTGATTATTTTTTCAATCAGTTACTCACTATAACATCAAATTAATTTAAAATCGTTTACAATCACGAAAAAAAATTTACCTACAGGTTACTTGTAAAATTCACCTAGGTGATGTGTTACTCATTGCAGGCTTTAGAGATACGATTATTCAGTGCCGATATCATTGTATCCTTTTGCTGTTCAGGCAGTTCTTCGATATATATTTTTTCATACTGTTGGTGATCAGCGCTGCGGAAAATATCATACAAATCTTTTGCCAATGCTTTAAAATTTCCCCCGTAAGAGATTAAGTTTTTAGCATTAGGCAACTTTTTTTGAGAGTGAACTATATATAATGCTTTAATCTCTAGGGACTTAGGAATTTTTCTGATCCATTTTACTTCGGCATCTGGCTTATAATGTGTGTACTTAGTCCCGGGGCTTTTAACCGGTTTTGGTTCATTAAATTTTTTTTCCTGAAAGGGACGTATTTTCTCTCCTAAAGCTTCGGATAACTCAATATTGGAAATGGCACCCGGCCTTAAAATTTCAGGCAGTTCTGAAGTTAGGTCTAAGATAGTAGACTCTAATCCAATCGTTGTAGAACCTCCATCCAGAACGGGCAGCACATCTCCATAATCTTGCCATATGTGTTCCGGTTTTGTTGGACTTGGTTTTCCGCTTTTATTGGCGCTGGGAGCTGTTAAAGGACCGCTTTGGGTAATTAATTTTAGTGCAAGAGGATGGTTTGGCATGCGAACAGCAACGGTAGATAAGCCTCCTGTTACGATATCCGGGACTGATGGATTTTTTTCTACGATTAAAGTGAGAGGTCCGGGCCAAAAGCTTTCCGCAAGCTTATAAAAACTCTCCGGTAAATTGCGGGTAATATCTTCGGCCTGAGACACAGAGCTAACATGAACAATTAAAGGATTGTCTGACGGGCGACCCTTAAGTTCATACGTTTTCTTGATCGCCAAAATATTATTTGCATCTGCTCCCAGTCCGTATACCGTTTCAGTTGGGAAAGCAATCACGTCTCCCTTCTTGATGAGCTCTACAGCCGACTGAAAGTCAATGATCATGCCTCTACTTGTTCTTCGTTCATCTCAAATTCAGGCAACGTAGTCAAAAACTCTATCGCTGCGTCTTCATCTTCAATGTTCTGTATGACCAACGTGACGGTATCGTTTTTCTGAACAACTTTATAAGGGTGAGAATCATCTTGCTGAATGCTTTCCAGTAATTTTTGAAAATAACCTGATCCATAAAACTGTTCGCCAAGTTTACTTTCATTTTTAGGTCCCATGAGCCACACTCTTGTCGATCGAATGGTAACTTTTTTAATTAACATCTTCGATGCGATCAGCTTTATTTTAGCCGCTTTGATCAGATTGATACCGGGTTGCGTCATTTTTCCAAACCGGTCAACCACCTCCTCATGCCAGTCATCAATCTGGTCGATTGAAGTGGCTTCAGATAATTTTCGGTAAAGGTTTAATCGCTCTACATTGTCTTTCACGTAAGACTTCTCAAGGTACGCGGACAGGTCAAATTTGACTTGAGTTTCAGGGTAATCAATGGAGACTTGTTCATTACTGAACATCGTTTTGTATTCGGTCTCTTTAAGCTCTTTAACGGCGTCGTCTAAGATTTTTGTGTATAGTTCGAAACCTACATCCGAAATAAAGCCGCTCTGTTCTGCACCCAGAATGTCTCCGGCACCCCGGATATCCAGATCTCGCATGGCAATGTTAAACCCTGATCCAAGATCGGAGAACTCCTCAAGTGCTGTTAATCTTTTCCGGGCATCAGCCGATAGTTTTTGGATGGGCGGTGTAATCAAATAGCAAAATGCCTTGCGGTTCGATCGGCCCACACGTCCGCGAAGTTGGTGCAGCTCACTCAATCCAAATTGATTGGCGTTGTTTATGATTATCGTATTGGCATTAGCAATATCAATACCATTTTCAACAATATTTGTTGAGATCAGGACATCGAAGCGATGATTGTAGAAATCTTGAATAATCTTCTCCAATTTTGCAGGAGACATTTGACCATGAGCAAACCTGACACGAATATCCGGCACCAGATCATGAATCATTCCGGCAACTTCTTCAATGTTTTTCACCCGGTTATGTATAAAAAAGACCTGACCGCCCCTGGAAACTTCTTCAATAAGGGCATCTCTGATTAACTCCTCGTTAAAGCTGTGTATTTCCGTGTAGACAGGCTGACGATTGGGAGGAGGGGTATTGATTATACTGAGGTCTCTCGCTCCCATCAGAGAAAACTGCAGGGTTCTGGGAATCGGTGTGGCAGTTAACGTCATCACGTCAACTGTAGCTCTGAACTTTTTTAACTTCTCTTTTATGGAAACGCCAAATCGCTGTTCTTCATCAATAACCAACAGTCCAAGATTTTTGAACTTCACATCTTTAGAAACGATGCGGTGTGTACCAATTAAAATATCAACTTTACCGGCTTCCAGTTTTTTTATGATCTCTTTTTGCTCTTTCGCAGTTCTGAAACGGGAGAGAGCTTCAACCTGTACGGGAAACTCCTTCATTCTTTCCATGAACGTTTTATAGTGCTGATCAGCCAGAATGGTGGTCGGTACCAGTATAGCAACCTGCTTCTGGTCCATAACCGCTTTGAAAGCAGCTCGAACGGCAACTTCGGTTTTACCAAAGCCAACATCACCGCAAATCAATCTATCCATGGGCTGTTCAGACTCCATGTCTGCTTTTACTGCATGGATCGCCTCTAACTGGTCGGGCGTTTCCTCATATTCAAAGCGTGCTTCGAGCTCTGTTTGCCAAGAGTTATCCGGGGCAAAAGAGAATGCTTTTTGAGCTTTCCTCTTGGCATAGAGATCGATAAGGTCGCGGGCAATGTCTTTAACTTTCTTTTTGGTGGATGCTTTTTTCCTGGCCCACTCGCCCGACCCAAGTTTGGTTACCCTTGGCTGCTTTCCCTCTTTACCGGAGTATTTCTGAATCTTATGAAGGCTGGAAACATTTACATAAAGAGTCGAATCATCTTTATATCGTAATACGGCAGCTTCTTGAGTTGCATTTCGAACTTCGATCTTTTTGAAACCTGCAAACTTACCGATTCCGTAATCGACATGGACCACAAAATCACCAATGTTCAGGTCTTTTAACTCTTTGAATGAGATACCGCCGCGAACACGCTTTCGTTTAATTTTGGGTCGATGATACCGGTCAAATATCTGATGATCCGTTAATATGGCTTTCTTTTCGGAGTTCAGTACAAAACCTTCATGAATGGTTTGTGTTGAAACCCGATAAATGAAATCGTCTCCGGGCTCGCCCAATAACTCTTCAAACCGCTCTTTCTGATTTTCATGATCAGCTAAGATATAGGTTTGATATCCTTTCTTGGTGTGATCAGTGATGAACTCCCGAAGCAGTTTGAAATTTCCATGAAAAGAGGGGTGTGGGGAGCTGTCCAGTTCAATGGTTTTATCGAACCGTATTGATTTATTGAAACTACCCAGAAGTATAAGAGACCGGTTTTCAATATCCTTTTTCCACTCTTCCGGAGATACGTAGTTTTGATCCGGAGCAGAAAATTCATTCTGATTTAGATCTGCATAGCTTTTCTCTGCCTTTTCAAAATATTCCGATAACTCACCGGTTAACACATCAATATCTTCTGCAATAATCGGTGATTCTTCCGATAAATATGAGAGAAGGCTCTCCATCGACTGGGATTGATCTCCCCCTGAGTTTGGAACTAATCGGGTCTCATTCAAGAAAGAAATAGATCTCTGTGAATTTGGATCAAATTCACGTATAGATTCAATTTCATCTCCAAAAAACTCTAGGCGGACTGGATATTCACCGGAAAAGGGATAAACATCAAAGATACCCCCGCGAACAGCAAATTCACCAGGAGCGTCAACAAAGCGGGTTGAGCTATACCCCTGATCTGTGAGCCGTTCTGACAGATCATCAAGCCGAATTTCCGCACCTTTTTCAAGCTTAATAGATGCCTTATGAAATACATCGGCCGGCACCAGTTTTTCAACGATTGCATCAATAGATGCCACGATAATACCACCTGCTCCTGAACTGATTTTCTCCAGCACTTCAGATCTCTGAACCAACACAGACATATCAACAACTTTACCTGAGTCGTACGGCTTTTTTCGGGTTGGTGGAAAGAGATAAACCCCGGAGTCAGAAATTTGGTCTAAATCAGCAGCAACGGCTGCAGAACGCTCAAAATCCTTTGTGATGTATAAAAGTGTTCCCGTTTGGGATTTAATTTCAGAGAGTGCGAATAGGGCGGATGAACCTTGAAAGTTTTTGAGAAACAGGTGTTTCTTTTCGCTCAGAAATGTCTCTATTTCTTTTACAGGTACTAATTTTAAAATGGAAGAGCGAATTTGATCAATCATATAAAGGCAGAAATTGCTTCCGGCAGAAGCGATTATTGAAATTTAAGATTCTTTTACAGACTAGGGCTGAAATAACGGGGATCGGACTACAAAGCGTTCATTTATAAAAGCTAAAAGAAGGAAAAATAATCCGCCGAGCAGATAATTAAAATAGAGATCTTCGTAATCCACATATGTGATTTCCTCAATCTCAGATTGTTCCAGTTTGTCAATCTCTTGATAGATTTCGGTGTATTGCTCTAAATCGGTGGCTCTCCAGTATCTGCCACCGGTCTGTTGGGAAATTTGTTGCAACATTTCTTCATCAATGTTAACCTGAACATTTTGATACCTCCTGCCGAAAATGGGATCATCGACAGGGTAGGGCGCTGTACCTCTTGAACCAATTCCAACCGTATAAATTCGTATTCCATATGTATCGGCAATTTCTCCTGCCGTTATCGGATCAATTTCTCCTGAATTATTCATCCCGTCAGTTAGCAAGATGATAACTTTCGATTCAGCCTTGCTGTCCCTCAATCGGTTTACAGCAGTTGCTATCCCCATTCCGATAGCTGTACCGTCGCGAACCATTCCTAAGTCTACCGTTTCCAGCATACTTTTTACCAGACTGTAGTCCAATGTTGGAGGTACAACCGTGAAACTTTCTCTGGCAAAAACATTAATTCCGATGCGATCCGAAATTCGTTTGTCGATAAAATCTGCAGCTAACTCTTTGGATGCAACCAAACGGTTGGGTTTGATGTCTTCAGCGAGCATGGAAGAAGAGATATCAAGACTAATAACGATATCGATGCCTTCTGCACTTCTTTCAACAGTTGTATTTTGGGACTGGGGCCTGGCAAGGGCAACTACAAATAAGGTAAAAGCAACTGCATGTAGCAATGGTGTGGCTCGGGATAACCAAACTTTGTAGCCACTGGAAACTCCATCAAGCTTATTTACAGATGAGAATAGAAGTGCCGACTCCTTTGTTTTTATCCACTTCCACACATAGTAGCCAACGTATAAAGGCAAAAGCAATAGCAGCCAAAAAAACTCAGGATTTGCCCAACTCATTTCTGTCCTGCGTTTGAAATTCCAGACTTTTCAGATTCAGCCATGTCGTGCTTTTCACGCATTTGATCAATGATTTCTGCATCAGATTCAGAGACAATCTCAATAAATGTATTAGCCTTGTCTAAAGTAGATTGAGCTTGCTCTTTAGTTGGTTCAAAATTAGCAAATTTTACCATGTCTGCACTATTTAGAACTTTTCTTGTGATTGAAATTACCTCTGCGGAAACAAACTCCTTTTTAAGGGATGCAGTAATTTCTGAGGTAGTCATCTCTAAGGCAGGAATTTCGTGAATACGTTTCAAGTACCTGCGAATGGCATCTCCAATTTCAATATAGAACTGTTCAAAATCATCAAAAGATGATAATTCATCAATCCGCTTGAGATGTTCAATTTCACTCTTTAATTGATTTAATGGGTTTTTAAAAGGGAGCTGTTGATATACCGGCTTAGCTTGCTTTTGCTTTTTCTGTTGCAGTTTTAAATACCTGTAAATTAAATAACCGGCTATGAGTAGAGTCAAAAAGAGAATGATGTAGGGATATATGGATCTCGCAAAATCAAAAATCGGTTTCAGCGGCCTGAACTCCTCATCCTCCTCAGCGAGCAGGGTCTTAAAGAAAATAGGGACCCGATTCGTATATAGGGTGGTATCGCCTGAAGCGGTTGAAAGTAAAAGAGATTTCCTGTCTAACGTCAGATCGTCCGTCCCGAAAAATTGAAGCTTGTAAACTAAACTGTCTCTATTAGCGTGGACCTGGTATCTTGTTCTGTCTACAAGTTCTACTTCTTCCTCAAAATCATCCTCAGTCGGGTAGGACAGTAGCTGCTCTCTGCTATCCACAACAACAGTGTATTCAAAAATATCACCAACGCTTAGTGAATCTGTATCAACGAAAGTATAGACTTGCTGGGCAAATCCGGAGTTCGCAGTAAATAGTAAAATTAGCAGAATGTAGTAGCGTGCCTTAGCGTACACGGTGATATTTTTCTTCATGTATAGGTTAAATGCAATCGATGAAGATAAGAAAAGGGAGAACGAATAGAGAACTTCATTATTTGAATAACTCTTAAATTATGATTAGAGCTCAGATTATTTTAATTTTTATCTGCTTTAGACTAACCGGAGAAAAATTAATATAGATGTCGCGAACACTGCTAATTGGATTTGTATGTCTTCTTGCCGTTTTAACCGTAGCTCTTTTTGAAAGACCTGAAAAGGTTGAAGACTTAGAAGAAGATATAATTAATGCCCAAAATTTTTATGAAATTCCGCCACTCCCTGGAAAGGACATCTATGGTTTTATAACCGAGGGAGAGAATGTCAGAATTGAAGAGAGTGTGGTAAGAACAAATGAGAGTTTATACACTATTCTTAGAAAACACAATATAGATCCTCAAATAATTTATAACATTCAGCAAGAAGCTGCCGGCATTATAAACTTAAGTCGTATGATGCCCGGCCAGAATTATCGAATCTATAAAGACGAAGATGACGCATTTGCCATGGTCTGGCATCAGTCTAAAGTGGATTATGCGGTTATTAATTGGCAGGATGATATTAACGTGGAAACAGGATCGGTGCCGGTTAACAAAGAGGAAGCAGAAGCAACCGGCGTAATTAATAGCTCTCTGTATGAAACAGTTGTGGATGCAGGTGTTTCACAAAGGCTTGGTGTTGAATTAGCAGACGTGTTCGGATGGGAAATTGACTTTTTTGCACTCCGTCAAGGAGACCATTTCAAAGTAATTTATGAAAATCTTTATGCTAATGGTGAGTACTTAGGAATTGGCGATATTATTGCTGCCGAGTTTCAACATAGGGGACGCGTGTATAAAGCGTATTATTTCGAAAATGACTCAAGGAGAGGCTTTTTCAATGAAAATGGCGATAGTATGCAAAAAGAGCTTCTAAAAGCACCATTCAGATATAGCCAAAGAATCAGCTCGAACTTTTCGCACAGTCGATTTCATCCAATTTTAAATCAGAGAAGACCTCACTACGGAACTGATTACGCAGCACCAACCGGAACACCCATTATATCAGTAGGAGAAGGAGTAGTGACTGAAGCACAACGCAGAGGAGGAAATGGCAATATTGTTCAGATCCGGCACAATAACAGTTACAAAACAGCATATCTTCATCTCAATGGTTTTGCACCCGGTATCCGAAAAGGTGTAAAAGTGGAGCAGGGGCAGGTAATTGGCTATGTTGGACAGACGGGTTTGGCAACAGGTCCACATCTGTGTTACCGACTTTATGTTAACGAAAAACCTGTTAATTCAGTAACAGTAGATATGCCGGCTGCTGATTCTCTGGAAGAGAAGTATCTCGAAGAGTTCCAGCACGTAGTCAATATACTTGATAATCGATTGAACGATTTAGAACTGCAGTCCGAAATAGCTCTCAAGTAAAGAGTTAATCAGTAGCGGTTAATTCGTTTTCTGAAAAAGTTGGTAAGCGGGCGAACGTACGATTCATTTGTGTAGATTTCCACAAAATCCATTCTGTTTTTGACAAAATAATTATCGAGCTCTCTTTTTCTTTTAAATACTTTCTTTTTGAACTCCAACCGTACTTTTTTATCAGATGTATCAATGACCATCTGCTTACCTGTTTCGGCATCTCGAAGTGGTATAATACCAAAATCAGGCAGTTCCTCTTCAAATCTGTCTCTAATTACCAAATTAACCAGATCGTGTTTGCGAGATGTGATCTTATGCTGTTTTTCAAAATTCTGATCTTCAAAATCGGAGGCCAGTACAATGATGGCTTTTCTGTTTAGCAATCGGTTAACGTAGGATAGAGTGTCCGCAATGTCTGTACTGCTTCCGGTAGGTTTGGTTGTGTACATTTCCCGAATAAGCCGTAATACGTGTTTCTTGCCTTTTTTGGGAGGGATTACTTTTTCGACTTTATCGGTGAAAAGAAGCAGACCTACCTTGTCAGAATTTTTAATAGCACTGAATGCCATTACTGCGCAAATTTCGATAGCCAGCTCCATCTTAGTTTGAGAATGGCTGCCAAACAGACCGCTCGGTGAAATATCAACACATAGCATCAATGTCTGTTCACGCTCTTCTTCAAATACCTTCACGTAAGGCTCATCGTTTCTGGCGGTTACGTTCCAGTCTATTTGTCTTATGTCATCGCCGTAGGTGTACGTTCTAACCTCTGTAAACTCCATCCCCTGACCTTTAAAGGCAGACTGATACTCACCACCAAAGATATTGTTAACTAAACCCTTGGTTCGTATTTCGAGTTTTCTGATTTTTTTTAGTACATCCTTGGAGATCATAAACTTTTATGTAAACGCATGAAAATTTTTAACGTGAATTACAGGTGAGTCTTTATTGACCTTTGAAATTAATCATTCCTATTGGAAAATTGCTGTTGGTTTTACAAATAAAGAGCTAATCATAGTCGTTGAGAACAAACCTAGATTCTACAATGTCGTTTTTTAACTATTGTAATTTTATGATAGATCTCTAAAGCTGAGTTCAATAAAACACTTCTAACCAGAAAATATAAATTAAAGGTGATGCAACCAATGGTGTGCAGAAGTAGGCCGGGCGATAAATTGTAGTGCGAATTGCTTTACGCCGTCTGCGTTACTTCGATAATGCAACTTGTTTTAACATTTGTATGTCATCCAAGACGATTTTACTGCGGGAAGATTCATTTCTCTCAAGAGTATTGAAGGCTTCTAATGATTTTTCAAGGTGTAAACCGGCTAGCTGGTAGTTCCCTTTTTTCATATTCAGAATGCCGAATTGATGATCTGCTATTGCTCTCTCCAATGTATTTTCTGAATGTATTTCAACTACTTTGCTGTAACCTTCATTAATCAAGCTCTCAGCTTCATATATTTTATTCGTGTGAAGGTAACCAATACCAAGATTCATTTTAGACCTGACAGTAAAAGAGTGATCTTCACCTAAGTATTCCTCAAAAATCTGTAATGATTTATTGAATTGTGTGTTCGCTTCTTCAAAGCGCTCCATCATCAACAACAGCTCTCCGTAAGAAAAATAACTTATTGCAGAAGCAACAGTGTTATTTCCAAAACGCTGCTCTTTTTTAGATATAACTTTTTCAAACGATCTAGCCGAGAGATCAAACTTACCGCGATCACGCTGCAAGATGGCCAAATTATTCAGAGTCAAAAGAGTTTTTGGATGATTTTCACCTAAAATTCTACTTCTCAAATAAAATGCGTCTTCAAAAAGCTTTTCTGCTTCTTTGAATTGGCCAAGGTTCATTAGAAGAGCGCCTAAACTGTTTTTACTTTCTGCTATGTCAGGATGGGTTTCACCATAAATCTGAATGCGTTTATCCAGTACTTCTCTGAATATATTTTCAGCTTTTTCATAATACCCTCTGTTAAATTGCGTGACACCTACTCCATTTAAGGCAGCTACCACTTTAGCGTTGAGCTCACCGTGCTGATCTTTAAGCAGGGTATAATTTTTTCTGAAGATTTCTTCTGCTTCTTCATATTTTCCTTGTCTTCTTAATACATATCCTTGTTCATTAATCGCATTGGTAAATTTATTTAAATAAGTCCCTGAATGATTTTCCAATACTCCCAATGCATAATCGTATAGCATTTCGGCGTCACTATAATTCCCCATTGAACTTTGTACTAACGCTTGAGAGGCAATGGCCAATGCAGTTTCAGGGTGGTCTACACCGTATAAATGTGAATAGATATCGACGCTTTTGTCAATTAAATTTTTAGATTTTGATACATTGCCAATTTTAAGATAAACCTTACCGATTACACTGAACATTTGAGCCTGAAGTTCGGGCTGGTTCACCAGTTTTTCTGCTCTGTTTAACCCTCGTTCCAATAATTCCTGTGCAGTCATTGTTTCACCCAGAGATTGGTCCGGCGCGTTGGCTTCGAATAGATCGAAAAGGAGGGAAGAAACTTCAGCCGTTTTCATAGCTTCGTATTGGGCAATATTCTTTTCCTCAGTAATTCTATTCGAATGATATATTGAAAATGTAACGGATAGTAAGATTATGGCAGCGGCTACAACAATTTGCTTGTAATTTCTTAGGAATAATTTCTTTGACCGGTATGTGAAATTCCCTTGATGTGCCAATACCGGTTTATTGTTGAGATATCTTTTTAAATCTTCTACAAGGTTATCGATGGTTTGATACCGCTCGAATGCTTCTTTTCGAAGGGATTTGAGTAATATAGCATCAAGATCTGATTTTAAAATTTTGAATAATTTTGAGGTAGATACTAATCTTGATTTAGAAATTTCACTTTGTTGATCAATCTTTAGTTGATTGAATTTCAGAGAAGGCTTAAGGGGCTCTTGGTTTATAATGGTTTCTCTTCCGCTGTAAGGACTCACATCACTCAGGTTGAATGGAGTGATGCCTGTTAACAACTTGTAGAGTAATACACCCATTGAATAAGTATCAGTAGAAGTGGTTACACTGTTACCTGTAATTTGTTCAGGGGCAGCATAGGCCGGGGTTACTGCCTGCGTTGATGTGACTTCATCATCGCCTTTATAGTCAATTCGATCTTCCACAAGCTTAGCTATTCCAAAATCCAATATTTTAACATGACCGTTTTTATCAATTAAAATATTAGCCGGTTTTAGATCGCGGTGAATCACCAGGTTGTTGTGAGCAAATTGTACAGCATTACATAAAGATATCACAAGATTAATACGTTGTGATATTGTAAGCTTGTTTTTTTCGCAATATTCATCAATTGGAATGCCATCCACATATTCCATAACAAGATAGGGCAGACCAAAATCTGTTACTCCACCGTCAATTAGTTTGGCTATGTTAGGATGGTTGAGGCCTGCAAGAATTTCTCTCTCCTTCTCAAAACGGCAGATATTTTCAGGTGTTTCCATACCGTGGCGAACAATTTTTAACGCAACGGTCTGTTCATAAATACCATCTATTCTCTTTGCCAGAAAAACGGTACCCATTCCTCCGTGGCTAATCAATTCTACAATCTCGTATTTGTCAATTACGGATCCGATTAGTTTTGACGTGAACCCTGATTTGTTGGATGCGGAAGTGTTAATTACAGACAATAAAGTTTTATCCGCTTTAGAGAAAAAGGAGGTAGATTGTTGAATGGAGTCTAAATAATTCAATACTCTTTGGCACAGATGGGAATCATTTCCACATCTTTCCCGTATAAATTGTTCCCTTTTTTCAAATGGAAGTTCTAGAGCTTGATCCACAATTTTTTCAATAATCGACCAATCTGACATGAAATGCCTGTTTTAATTAACACCCAAAATTGATATTTAATAAGCCTAAGTAGTTCTTAGAAACTGCAATCTATTGAGACTATCTGCAAATGAGATTTATTTAATGCCTAAGCTTTACTACTGTACGGAACAGAATTTTGACAATCCTTACAAAAACATTGAAAAAAGAATATAAGTATTTGATTTAATTACCCATAAAGAGGGTTGAAATTGCTTTATCTTTTTGGAGGCACGAGCAAGTAGTTTGAACACAGTGTATAAAAAAAGCCAAAAGAGCGAACTCTTCCGGCTTGATTTGGAACACATTATTCTAAGTACTAACCAACAATAAAAAATAAGATTGCTGCAATTACAAAAAAGTTAAGAATACTCAAAGGCAGCAATCGTGACCAACCCAGTTTCATTACTTGGTTATATTTGAATCTTGGAATTGTCCAGCGTACCCAGATGAAGACAAAAACGAAGAAAGCAGTTTTGGCTGTAAAGACTGAAACATCAAGAATACCTTTCAGAAGAGGTGAAAGTTCGGGCAACCAATAACCGGCAAAGGGGAGATGATAACTGCCAAAAAAGAAAGTAGTCATTAACATAGAGTTGATAACTACATGCATATATTCTGCCAGGAAAAACATCCCAAATTTCATCGAGCTATATTCAGTATGGAATCCACCGACAAGTTCCTGCTCGGCTTCAACCAAATCGAAAGGAGTACGGTTACTTTCTGCAAATGCCGCAATGATAAAAATGATTGCACCTAACGGATTTAAAAATACAAACCACCAAGTCTCCTGAGCGGCAGCTATATCCACAACACTCAATGAGCCGACAAACAGGATTACGGATGCAACTGCCATTCCTAATGGTAGTTCATAACTGATCATCTGAGCAGCTGCTCTCAAGCCCCCTAAGAGAGAATATTTACTGTTTGATGCCCATCCGGCAAGTGTAACACCATATACGCCCAATGATGCAACGGCAAGTAGATATAAAACCCCGGCATTAATATCAGTTGCATAAAGACCTTCTCCAAACGGTATTACAGCTACTGTAAGCAAAGCTGTAACTACAGGAATCATAGGTGCAACGGTGTGCAGAACTTTATTCCCTTTATCAGGAGTAACGTCTTCTTTTAAAATGAGTTTTAATACATCGGCTATGGGCTGTAAGAGTCCTAAAGGACCCACCCGGTTTGGTCCGACCCTGTTCTGTATAAATGCTGCAACGCGTCGCTCAGCATATACACTAATCGCTGCAGAGTTAAGGAGCATGAATAAACCAACTCCTAAAACGATGTAAGACGTCAATGTGACTTCAGCCATCCCCAATTATATTTGTTATTTAAATTAAACGGTTTGTTTTTCTTTTTGAATGACGATACCTGATTCTTCATCCATTTTGGCATAGCTAACACCTCCAAAAGGTGTAACACTGGACGATATTTCATCCATAATTTCTCTGCCGGATTGGTAGGTAAAATCATCCAAACCCATCTCTTCAGATATTTTATTGATTACAATCCAGAAGGGGAGGCAATCAACTTTATTTTCTTCAGTGACCCAATTGTCAAAGTTTGTACCGTAGCGATCTAATCGCCCTTCATTCATTTCAAAATCGAGCCGGCGGTTTGTGTATTTGGTTTCTTTCGCCGGATGTGTTCGTTGTATACGCCCGTCAATATTTACATAGCTTGCTGCATGTTCAGCAACACATGTAATTGGAATTACCAAATCGGCAATCTTGGTTGTTTCGGTATGGTTTGTTGCAAAATTAATGACAAAAGAATTATTCAAATGATCTTTATCGATCACGCCACGATCAACAACATGATCATTTAAAAGTAAGATTACCTTGGCACTTGATGCAGATTTTGAGAGTTCATCCCCGGTTACTTCGTCAAATCCGAGAAGTCGACATCCATTAGCGTTTGGTGCAACATCATCGGTTAATAGAAATCCATCTCCTTTCCCATCTTCAATATGTGAGCAGAATACAGGAGCATTATAGCCTAATATGGAGGCAAACTTCGAGAGCATGTAGTTCTCTTCAACCGAAGCATGAGAACTGCCTATGAGAAGAACATCATCTTTGGAAACGTCTTCCAGTTGTTCAGTTACTGTTGCAAATGCATTATTCCAGGAGGATTTAGTTTGTCCTTCATCCAGCTTTTGTAGCGGTTTGGATATCCTGTTTTCATTAAACTGGCGATAGGCTTCACGCCCTTCATCAGGCATCCAGTGATCATTAACGGACTCATTATATCGAGGTGTGATACGAAGCACTAAATTGTCGCGGGTCCA
>NZ_JAWLDW010000060.1:0-15872 GCF_041686455.1 Rhodohalobacter sp. | reverse complement strand
TTTCATGGGTTTGGTGGTTTGTTTTACATTAAAGATTCTCCCCTAAAAGGGGAGATAAAGAGGGGTGTATGTCTGATCTTGAAATATGTTCTAACACCCACTCTCCGCCTGAGGCGGAGTACTCCCCTCGAGGAGAGATTAGTTGTTTTATTTTCTCACAATCTCATCTGTTTTTCTATTCTTGTTCACCATAAAGTAGATCAGTGGAACGGTAATCAGCGTTAGTGCAGTGGATGCAATCGCTCCGCCCATTAGCGAGATGGCCAATCCCTGGAAAATCGGATCAAACAGGATCACAATCGCGCCAATAACTACCGTACCGGCCGTTAGCAGGATCGGCATGGTTCGCACTGCACCGGCTTCCACAACAGCGTCAGCCAGCGTATTGCCTTGCCGCAAGCTGATCTGAATAAAGTCGATCAGCAGTACCGAGTTTCTCACCATAATTCCGGCCAGGGCAATTAAACCAATCATCGATGTAGCTGTAAAAAAGGCTCCGGTAACCCAGTGACCGATCAAAATTCCAATTAGTGAAAGCGGAATGGCAATCATCATGATAATCGGTACACCAAAATCCTGGAACCAGCCTACAATCAGGATATAGATGATGACCAGCACCACCGCAAAGGCAATTCCCAGGTCACGGAACACTTCGAGTGTGATCTGCCACTCACCGTCCCATTTCACCGTCAGATCTTCGCTTGTAAAGGGCTGACCGGCAAATGCCTGCTCTAAACTGTATCCGGCCGGCAGGGCTATGTTGTCGATCTCATCCCTTGCATCCAGAATGGCATACACCGGACTTTCAATCTCGCCGGCAACTTCAGCCGTCACATAAACGACCCGTCGCTGATTTTTGCGGTGGATGCTTTTCTCAAGCGTTCGCTCTTCCTGCTGAACTAAGTCACCGATCGGAATCATCGCTCCGTTTCTAGATTGAACATGTAATCCGGCCAGCCGGTCAATTCCGGATCGTGACGCTTCATCCAGTTTCATCGTAATGGGCACAATCGTAGCCTCATTTTCACTGTAGAGCGAACTTACGGGGTGCTGCCCCAATATCATCCCGAGCGATTCTGATACCTGATTTGGCATCACGCCTGATACGGCGGCTTTTTCACGCTGAACGTTAAATCGATATTCGGTCTGATCGGCTTCCACCATCCAGTCGCTGTCTACGATTCCGGGTGTTTGAGTAAAGATTCCTTTGATATCCTCTCCAATGGAACGCTGCATCTCCAAGTCTGGGCCATAAATTTCGGCCACTAGTGTAGACATTACCGGTGGTCCCGGTGGAACTTCCACTACTTTAACGTTGGCATTATACTTTTCACCGACGGCTTGAACCAGCGGTCTCATTCTTTTGGCAATATCATGACTTTGATCCGATCGCAAACTTTTGTCTACAAGATTCACCTGAATGTCTGCCACATTTGATGATTGACGCAGATCATAACTGCGAACCAGTCCGTTAAAATTGATCGGTGCATTGGTTCCTGAATAGATCTGATAGTCGTAAACTTCAGAGATTTCCAACATAACAAGCCCAACTTCTTGGGCTACCGCTTCGGTACGCTCGAGCGTAGTTCCCTCGGGCATATCGATGATGAGCTGAATCTCGTTTTTGTTATCAAATGGAAGCATTTTCACCTCAACCCATCGAACATAGAAGAGCAAAAGGGTAGCAAACAGAACAGCTGTGGTTCCGAGCAGAAATGCCCAGCGTTTCCAGGTACTCTCCATCAGTGGACGCATGGTCTTGTTGTAAACCTTGAAAATAATCGTCTCTTCCAGTTTATAACCTTTACCATCTTTTCCGCTTGATTGAACTCTGGCAGTTCGTAGCAGTCGATAGCCTAGCCATGGAGTCGCAATCAGAGAGATAATGAGCGATAAGATCATCGCTACGGTCGCACCAATTGCTATCGGACTCATGTAGGGGCCCATCAAACCGGAGACGAAAGCCATAGGGATGACGGCGGCAATCACGGTAAATGTGGCGAGAATAGTTGGGTTACCCACCTCGTTGATCGCATAGATGGCAGCCTGTTTGAACGGCAGATTTCTCATCTTAAAGTGGCGATGCATGTTTTCGGCCACAATAATGGAATTATCCACCACGATACCTGTCACGAAAACCAGTGCAAAAAGTGTAATTCGATTGAGTGTGTAATCGTACATGTAGTAGAAGAAGAGAGTAAGCGCAAAGGTAATTGGAACTGATATAAATACGACCAATGCTCCGCGCCAGCCCATCGCAAGAAATACAACAAATGATACAGCTAAAACAGCCACCACAAGGTGAATAAGCAGTGTACTAACCTTTTCAGTTGCCGTCTCTCCGTAATTACGAGTGGTTTCCACCTGAATATCGGATGTGATAACGGATCCGCTCAGCTTATCAACCATCTCATCAATTTGGGTAGCAATGGTCATGGCATCTGCTCCTTGTCGTTTAGCTACAGAAATAGAAACAGCAGGGTAGGAGATTCCGGCTTCCTTATTTTTCTCAACAGCAGAAACTGGTCCCGAAATATAGGAGACGTAGTTGGCCGGTTCACCCGGTCCGTCGTTCACTTCCGCTACATCTCTTAGAAGGATGGGGTCACCTTGACGAACATCCACAACCAGCGACCCTACATCATCAGCCGTTTCCAGGAAATTGCCGGTTTGAACCAGAAATTCCTCATCATTCTGAGTAAAAGAACCTGATTTAAACTCACTATTTGCCGCCTGAATGGTTTGAGCCACACGAAGCGGGTCAATCATCATCGAAGCCATTTTTTCCTTGTCCAGAATCACTTCAACAGTCCGGGAGCGACCTCCGTGAATATTGGTTTCAGCCACATCAACAATGGATTTGATCTCATTGTCCAATTCCTGGGCTACCCGTCGAATTTGGTAATCGTCGTGATTATCACTCCAGAGTGTAAGGGTCACAATCGGAACGTCATTGATAGACCTCGTTTTAATGAGCGGCATGGTGACAGGTTCCGGCTTGGTATCCATAAACTTCATGATCTCATTATAGAGTCGCACGAGGCTCTGTTCCACATCCTGACCCACATAGAAGCGGGCTGACACCATGGCCTGCTCCGGCATAGAGGTGGAGTAAACATATTCAACGCCCGAAATATTGGAGATAATTTTCTCCAATGGAATGGCAATACGATTTTCTACATCCTGCGGCGATGCACCGGGATATCCAACATAAATATCGGCCATAGGTACATCAATCTGGGGTTCTTCTTCGCTCGGTGTAAGCCAAACGCCATACACACCGATCGCTAAAAAGGCGATCATCAGAAGCAGTGTCAGCTTCGAATCGATAAACGCCTGTGCAATTTTACCTGCTAATCCGGTTTTCATTTTATCTCTGTTTCTTCAATTCAAATTTTTAATTCAAAAAATGGTTTTATGATACTCTTATCGCACGCTGAGATGTTGACCCTGTCTCAATGACTGATCCGGAGCATAAACAAACTGTTCACCCGGTTTCAGTCCGGTAATTACTTTTACAGCATCACCTGATCTTTCGCCCAGCCGAACCCATCTTAATACAGCACGGTTGTTATCTGATATGGTATAGATTCCAGTGAGTTGACCCCGTTCAATAATAGCATCAGCAGGTATGGTTAAGATTTCTGACTGATTGATATTTATGCCGACCTCAGCAAACATTCCTACTTTGAGAGCTTCATTGATCTCAGCATCCTCTATCATCGCTTCAATTGAGAATTGACGGCTCATTGGATCTCCGGCCTCACTGATTGCTGTTAACCGTGCTTTTGCATTATTGACTCCTGCTGAAGCTATAGAAACAGAGATGACTGAACCTTCTTCAAGTTGTGAAATCTGATTTTCGGCAACTGTGGCCGTAATTTTTACAGAAGAGGGATCTGCCACAGAAACCAGCGGATGTCCCGGAGCAGCCATATCACCTTCAGAGACAAACTTGTTGCTTACAATTCCGGTAAAAGGAGCCCGTATCACTGTGTAGTCCAACATCTCATTTACTTCATTCATCCTTGCTTCCAATGCTTCCATGTTGGCTTTGGCAATTTCATACATGGTTGAAATATCGTCCAGCTCCTTAGATGTAGCGCTATCCTCCGCATAGAGATTCTTGATTCGATTATAATTTTTCTCGGTGTTCTCCAGATTAGCTTGGGCTTGAACCATATTGGCTTCAATCTGGGATTTTTGAGCCCGGATCTGATCGTCTTTAATTCGCACAAGCAGATCACCTTTCTGAACACGGTCACCCACGGTTACCGGAGCTGAGGTAACGGTTCCCATTACAATAGTACTAAGATTCGCCTGGCTATTGCTTTCAACTTTGGCAGGGAATACCATTTCTGCCTGAGATTCGGAAGATTCCGCTGTGCGTAGTTCAACTTCAACAGAATCCTGCTCAATGTCGGCGGTTTTATCAGAACTGCAGCCGCTTAAAAGTATTACGGCAAACAGCAGCGTCAATAGTCCAGAAATAGATTTTGTGATCGTATTCATTTTCTTTGTCATTTTTGTGTTTAGTTGTTAAAATCCTGTTCAAGAAGCATCTCCAGCGCGGCGATGCTCATATTGTATTTGTAGAGAGCCATCACGTTTTTCAGTTTGGCATCGGCTAATTTGGTTTCGGCTTCAAGCAATTCGGTTGTTTGCTCCATTCCTTCGCGGTAGCGGTTGGTACGAATTTTCACATCCTCAGAGGATTGTTCAATCGACTCTTCTGTTAGCTCGAGTTCTTTTTCTGCATGCTCCAAAGAGCGATAAGCTTCACGTACCCTGTTTTCCATTTCAAAGAGATGACTCTCCTGCATACTTTGAGCCTTTCTGTAATCGGCGCGAGCTTCCATCACCTTGCCGGCCTGACTAAATCCGGAAAAGATATTCCATCTCAGATTAGCCCCAATCATGTAGGAGCTTGCGTCAAAACCTGCGAAATCCTGATCATTGTATTCATAGCTTCCAAATAGATTGATTTTTGGCAGAAAGCTGAATTTGGCAGATTTACTCATTCTTTCAGCTGCTTTCACTCTCTGCTCAATAGCTCTTGTCTGGGCATTATTCACGTTAATATTGGTCAGATCAGAGGGTATGAATGAACCATCTATCCCTTCCAGGTTTTCCGTCGGTATAATTTCTACTGAACCATCCACTCCTAGCAACAGTGACATCTCTTCCTGCACGCTGCTCAGCTGATTTTCAGTATTCATCTTACGGCTCTCCATCTCCAGTTCGTAAACCCGTGCAGCCAGAAAATCCTCCTTGCTCAGAAGTCCCTCCTCAAAAAAGTTCTGAGCTAGTCGCCTGTGCTCAGATGCCGTCTCCAGTGCAGCTTCAATCACTTCGAGCTGACGTGTGTGTAGAATCAGACTATAGTATTGGTTGCGTACCTGATAACGTACATGGTTCCTGGTCCCCTGTAATTGCTCATTTACTGAGTTTAACTGACTCTTTACAGCACCGCGCTGCGTCATCATATCCGGATTAAACAGCGGCTGACGTACTTCAAATTTGGCGCTGTAGTTTTCGTAAGCATCAGGATCATTTAACAGGGTGGGGTTGAAGTCCTGCTGACTTACAACTTCCTGCTTCAGCTTAAATCCAAATACGTTTAACGGATCGTTTGTTGAGACCGCATTGTATTCGAATGATAGCTGTGGCATAAATACAGCATTTGTCTGCCGGTATTGAGCCTTAGTTTTGTCTACGTCAAACTCCGCCTGTTCTATGGAAAAATTTTGCTCCAGGGCGATTTCCATAGCTTCCTGAAGCGAGAGTAAAAGCCTGTTATCATCATTTGAACTTGACTGACCCAGAATTTGAATCGGGATCAGAAAAATCAGCAAAATCAGATATACCTTAGGTATATGATATATTTTAAGATTCATTATAGTTATTGTTATTTAGTTATTTATGATATTTTTAATCTTAGATAGGTCAATAAATACTACCCTGTGTTTTCCCCTTCTCTTTGCGCTGATTACATTCATCACGCTCGATCGGTAAACTACCTGCTGACCAATCCGGGTACCCTTTTTCTAATCTGGATCCGCTGTATCCGTTTTGATTTAAAAATTCAACAGCATCGTCAGCCATCATGCATAGCGGCCCGCGACAGTATGCCACAATCTCTTTTTCTTTTGGCAGCTCACTTATCTTCTCCCGCAATTCCATAAGTGGAAATGAGAGCGCATTTTCAATGTGGCCATTTTTGAACTCTTCCTCAGGCCGAACGTCGACAACTACCACACTGTCAGTTTTAATTTTTTTGACCAAATCATCCGTGGAGATCGTTTTCAAGTGTTTACGCTTTTTTCTGAAATCATTGAAAAGCTTGTTGATCTCTTCATTTTGTATGAAACCAAGACGTCTTAATGCGCACCATGTTTCAAATACCTGCTTATTAGCCAGTTTGTAGTAGTTGTATTTTCCGCGCTTTTCACTTTCCACTAAAAAAGCATTTTTCAATACCTGAAGATGTTGTGAAGCATTGGCTACTGATAAATTTGTATTCAGAGCTACGTACTCAACCGCTGCAGGCCCCTGCGCCAGCAGATCCAGTATTTCCAGCCGATGCGGATTACCTAAAGCTTTAGTCATTCCGGACATCTCTTTATAAAGTGATGTTTTAAATTTTCGTATATCCATTCTCATTACCTTTTGTTCATTCACATGATAGGGAGGGCAGTATCTTCATTCAATAAAACTATTGAATGAAAATAATTAAATATTACTTAGGCTATTAACAATTGGAAATCAATTAGTTACAGATAGTATCTATAAATTTAGTTAAACATGAAGTGTAACAATGGTTACAAATCAAATGAGGATTTTAGGGTATAAAGTTATAAAGAGTATTTTGTCTCAAATATTGTATATTGTCACTAAGCATTTTTTAACACAGTAATTTTTTATGATTCAAAATCAACACAAATTTCACATACCGGTAATGGGTACCGGTCATTCTATCGATAGTCCCATTAGGGTCGCTCATTTAGGAGTTCATTCCGTTATCTCTATCGTGGATGATCTTCTATGCGAAAAAATCCGGAAGCACTATAGCAGTGAATTCAATCTCCCATATAAAAATATTCCCCGTTCCTCATTAGATGGAAGGGCAGAACGAATAACTGCATATCTAAATACTGTTTCAGAGATCGTTAGTCAGAAGTTTGAGGAACTGAAAGAAAAGCCTCTTTTCTCCGATTCTGAAAAGGATCGATACTTTCATATGCTGCCGGATGACAATCCGTTAAAGAAGAGTTATGAGTTTATTTCATCATTAGGTGATAAGGAGACACGTGAGCAATATATCCGTGAATTAACAGAGAAAATGACTCCGGGAGCAATTGATGTCAATATTATGGCAAAGGTTGACGCGTTGAGACATAGCAGTGATGGGGAGCCGATGAGCTCAGAATTTAGTGATGCCAGTGCTGCCCTCAGGGGATTTGCCAACAGCGAACTGGAGTCAAGTGTAGTTCTATCAGCCGGGTTCAATCCAAGACTTTATAATTATTTAGCAGAATTCAAGGACTTCTATCGGGATCAGTCTGGAAAGATCAAAAAGACGATCATCTTGAAAGTGAGTGATTTCAGGTCTGCTTTGATACAAGGAAAGTATATGGCCAAAAAAGGGCTTGAAGTAGCTGAATTCCGGATAGAATCAGGCCTGAACTGTGGCGGGCATGCATTTGCATCTGATGGACAGCTTCTCCCGGTTTTACTGCAGGAGTTTCGAGACAAGAAAGACCAGCTTCAGGCTAGTTTCCAACCGCTAATCCAAAGTTTTTACGAGACTCAGGCATGGGATTATCCTACCGATGATTACGAAGTTGCCAATCCCCGTATTACGGTACAGGGTGGAATTGGTACACATGGAGAACTGAGACGCTTAATGGAAGATTTTGAAGTGGATGCCACCGGATGGGGCAGTCCTTTTCTGTTGGTACCTGAAGCTACTTGTGTGGATGAATTTACATCGAATGTACTGGCCGAAGCCGGGGAAAAGGACCTGTATTTAAGCGGAGTATCACCTTTAGGTGTACCGTTTAATAACGTTAGAGGATCAGGGTCAGAAATTCATACCAAAGAACAAATCGAAATAGGCAAACCGGGATCTAGCTGTCCAAAAGGATTTTTAGTTTCCAACACAGAGTTTACTGAAAATCCAATCTGTACGGCTTCTTCTGAGTACCAACTTTTGAAAATTAACCAAATTGAAGAAAGTGAGATTCAGGAAGAGAAAAAAGAACAGGCAAAAGAGAAGGTATTGGCAAAAACATGCCTCTGCACAAATCTCGGGACAGGTTCTTTAATCCGACTTGAAATTATGAAGCCCTCGTACGGGAGACAGGCCATTTGCCCCGGACCCAATATCGCTTGGTTCAACCGCGAATACTCTTTAGATGAGATGGTAGATCATATTTATGGTCGTTGTGAATCTATTGTGCAGGAAAAACGCCCTCACATGTTTGCAAAAGAAATCAACATGTATGTGGACTATATTTCGGAATTGTCGATTATTGCCGGAGATGAGGAACAGGAGTGGAAAAAACTGAATAAAATGAGGAAAAACCTCGAGAAGGGAATGGACTTCTGCCTGGAGATCTCTGCAACGGAAGCGTATCCCGATGAAAACCTGGAATCAATCCGTAACACAGTCGAAGATCAGCGTCTGCGACTAGAAGAGATATTTTCAGTACCGGCATAATTAAACGGTGATATGAATAGAAACAGGAATCTCTGAATAATGAGGTTCCTGTTTTTTTAAACCTCCCGATACATTTTATCTGCAATAAAAAGATGGGGCAGGGTAAGAACGCTTATCAGAATAAACATCAGCGTGATAAACTCACCTTCAAGCTGAAGAAACTGGTTGATGCCGTAAAGCATAAGTAATCCAAACAGTGATACCAGAGTAAATGGAGTAGCCTTTTTGTAAAACTCTACAAAAGAGAGGCTTTTCCTTTTAGACTCAAAAAATTCCTTCATTTCATTTACGTGGCCAATAGAGTGCCAGAGTGCAAAATATACCGCAAACCCGATCAGCGGTCCGGTTATTATTATCAAGCCGGCAAGTAATGTGCTGTCTGCTACAAAGCGAAGATTTTGTTTAAAGTGTTTTTTAAAAATCCCCCATAGAGTAAATGCCGCATAAAGTGATAAAAGAATCAAAACAGAAAGTGAAGCATCCGGCATGAAATCTTCAAATGCCATGAGATCCATTCTCATAGCTTCGGAAATGATAGGATATGTGGTAGTAGGGGACGAAAAAACAATTAATCCAATAATGAGTACTCCTCTGAGAATATACCAAAGATAACTTGGGGCTGATGAGTTTAGAAAATCTTCCATATCAGCCTGCCCAAAATGATAAATGGAGATCAGCAGGAAGAGAGTCATACCGGCCACCGGAGCATATATCCACAGAACGGCAATGATCAGCATAATAAACAGATAGCTGGCGTAAAATAGTAAGTGATCTTTGAGGGAATTTTTCAAACCATAGAGCTCAGTTGCCATGATATGATCTATTGCACCGTGTGGAATGCCAATGATAAAAACTGAGAGTAACAGAATTGGAAGCGTCAGTTGATTAAGAAAATCCGGTAGACACAGGGCTATCCCAATTAAGACAAGAGAAGTGGTTACTGCCAAACGGTTTAATTGAACAGATGAGTGCCGCATTTTAAGCTCCCGTAAATATTCGATGTTTCATTTTCCAAATGGATTTAAAAAAGGGTGTATAGGGGAGTGTTGAGAAAATTTTTAATTCCTGCCCTAAGTGAGTTCCCTCTTCTAAAAATTGCAGTATTCTGTCGAAACTGTTGTGCTTAAATAGATCATGAAATATTTGAACAGATATATCATCTTGTTGATCTAAAATACTGAGCAGCATTATATCATAAATCCGAAATCGGTATGTTGATGCTCTTTGTTTCGGTATAGCTGTCTCTTTTTCAAGTGCATTTACAATTTCCCTGCTATGTTTTTGAATTCTGGTAAAGGTATATCCGGTAGTGGGTTTAGTTAGTCCGCCGGCTGTACCCATGTTGTATACGTAATTACAGTACATGAACGGATATCTGCGATCTTCCATTGGAATGACTCCTTTCTCTCTTCGAATAATGGAATAGTCATTGCTCTCCAGGTTAAACTTGGTCTTTAAATATTTGATTAACTCAAATTCATACTGCTCATCTGTAAGTACATCAGATGAGAATATTGTGTATTCAATAAGAGCTTTGGTTTTAGAAAAGGGTAGTGAGTAGAAAAAGGAAAGTCCGTTGGACTGAGAAATATCAAAATCCATAAATATGGCCTTATCCGGATCGAATAAATTTTTCCTGGTTTCAATTTCCCAGCCTAAAAAATGTTGCTTAAGAGAGATGTCTAATTTTTCTTTTTGAAGACCCGGTGGTTTTAAAGCGCTCTGAAAAATATGCTTAGCCTTGAAATTCCCATAATCCGTAGCGATTACTCCTAGATTTTCATCAGTTTTAAAATCATAAATCTTACTCTCCATGAGCGTAACATTGCCTGACTTCTCTGCTAAACTCAGAATCTTTTCTGAATAATCTACGCTTCTTATGCAGTAGTATTTATATCTGCTGAGATCTTCATTCATGCTGTTTGAAAGGGCAGAGACTTCCAAATTGGACCATGTATGGTATATCAATTCTTCGAACGGAATATTTGAATTATCCCAAAAACACCACGTCTTATCATTAACAGGTGTGAAATTAAGATCGACAAGTAATATACTTTTTGATCTCAATTTATCAGACTGAAGCATATTCCATAGTAGACTTAAACCCGAGGCCCCGGCACCCGCGATTATATAATCGTAGATATGATCGTTCTTATCTATAGATCTCATAAGCTCATTGTAAAAAAGGCTCCAAATCTTAAAAGAAATGGAGCCTAACCCTAAAGAACAACCTCACGATGTTGCTGTTTTTCGGAAAAAACAGTTAAGAAGCTGCATTTAACAATTAGATTAACTTGTTTAAAACGGTCTCCGTTCAGTTCAATTAAAATAATACTCTACCCCAAACGAGTGAGCAGTACCATAACCCGTTGAAAATGGAATGAACGAATAGTTTACTTTAATCGGATCCATTAAAAGACCCATTCCAAGACTGTAAGGACGTTCTGTTGGACCAAACCGATATGCGGAATAAAGCTGAATTAAATCAGCAATTTCGGTATCGATACCAACTGTCAAATAATCATTGTCAGCGTTTTCCACTGTGAAATCTCCCGTGTAGTTATTTTCAAGCGGACGAGCCCATTCCGAAAATGTACTTAATAAAATAGGTAAGTCATTTTTTCCCGGGGTGGAAAATTCTACGAGCTGAATTGCAATACCTGCCTTCAATAAACTGGGAAGTGCTGACGAGGTCTCATTCAGATTCTCCATTTTTCCGATGTTATTCACGGAGAATCCCGCCGTTACTCTATCATCATATAATCTTGCTGACGTACCAAAATTGAAAGCATAGCCATTCGCTCTTAGCTGAAAAATTTCTTCCCTTAAAAACTGACCTGTTATTCCAACTGAAAATGGTCCCAACTGGTATGCAGCTGCTCCACTTAGGGAGAAATAGCTGATTGAAAACGTACCTGTAGACTGCCCGGGTTGGTCTCTTGCCTGAAAATCCTCCGACTGCGTACCGTAAACGCCCATGCCAAATGTAAATCGATCTCTTTTTGTGTGAAAAGCTGCAAACTGATTATTTAAGTTTGCTATCCAAAGCGAGTAATTTACCTGCAGTCCCGATCTTTTCTCGAATGATAAAAGTGAAGGATTAGAGTAGATTGATGAAGAACCGGTTGGAACTGCAACGGATCCTTCTCCCATTGCCAAAATTTGTGCTGAGGGCCCAATATTTAAAAAATCCAGCCCGCTTGCAGTATCTTGAGAAATACCCGGCCTAAATACAAAAATCGATAAAATTATAATTACTGAAACCCGCTTTAAGAATTTTTTCAAAACAACAGCTTTTACGTAAGCTTATAATTGATATTATAGACTGCTGAAAAATATCGTTCAGTTCTTTCAGTAAACCAAATCTTTAGCAAGGTCATATTTGGATACTAATTCCTAGATAACAAAACCGACAAAAACATTTATGAATAATCGACCAGATTATCGCTACAGAATGCCGGCCGAGTGGCATCATCACGCAGCAACACAGCTTCATTGGCCATCGAATACAGATACCTGGCCGGGAGAAAGACTGGAAAGGGTAGAAGCAGTCTATTTGAACATCATTAAAGTCCTCCACCAGTATGAACCGATTATTCTGCTGGTTGACGAGAAACTTTCAGCTGAGAAACTAAAAATAAAACTGGAAGAGGATTCTGTTGATTTGTCAAAAGTCCATATCTACTCCTTACCCATTAACGACGTTTGGGCGAGAGATTGCGGGCCGATATTTGTTCAGCATCTTGATTTTCCTGATCGATATGCAATTACTGACTGGGAGTATAATGCCTGGGGAGAGAAATATCCACCGTTTAAGGATGACAATCGACTGCCTGGCTGGTTTGCTGATACGTTTAATCTGACAAAGTACGAAACAGAAATGGTGTTAGAAGGGGGATCAATAGAAACAAACGGTAATGGTGTTCTTATGACAACTGAATCTGTTCTTTTGAATAAAAACCGAAATCCGGATTTGTCTAAAGATGAAATTGAAGAATCAGTAAAGTATTATTTAGGAATGGATAAGGTGATTTGGTTAAAAAATGGATTAGCCGGAGATGATACAGACGGACACATCGATGATTTGACTCGTTTTTTAAATAGAAACACAATTTTGACAATGATAAGCGAAGATCCGGCTGATATAAATTATGCTGTATTGAAAGAGAACTATGAAATCTTAAACAGTGCAACAGATCAAAATGGAAACCACTTTAATATCATCACATTAATTTTGCCTCATACCAAAATTGAAGGTACAACCGTGGATGGTTCAAAGTATGTACCCGCCAGTTATGCAAATTTCTACGTTGCAAATGGAGTTGTACTGCTTCCCTTATATGATGAACGTTATGATGAAGATGCATTGGATCTACTCTCTGAATATTTTCCGGACAGGGATACTGTAGGTATTGACTGTACAGATTTAGTTTGGGGACAGGGCAGTATTCATTGTATAACTCAACAACTCTACGCAGTTGGGCTCAAGCAGTAAACTATATTTTTAAAAATTTTTATAGAGCTTCTACCAGTTCCCAAAGTTCATATTTTATAAGATCCCGGGTTCTGTAAATATGATCGAAAAACTCATTAATATTTGTATCGGGATGAGTATGCCTTATTAGTTCTTCGGTAAAACCAAACTCGATATCTTCGAGATTATCGTAGTAGTCAAGTGTTGAAAAATTATATCCATAGTTGAGCCCTCCGGGCATGAGCAACTCATGGAGTTCCCATCCATCCATTTGATCACGTTCCATTCTCTCTTGATGCATTGGCCGTGCAATTTCATCTTCAAACATTTGATATTCGTACTCGTAACCCAGGCCAACGTCCATATAATTCATTACTATATATCTGCTGGGGGAGAAAGAACTATCAGCTATTACACTGTTTCTTACCTTCCAAAGTTCGGAATGGTTGGGAGATAAAAATTCCATATAGTCGTCGGTCAATGATCGTCTTTCATCCTCGGAAAGCTGATTTGAATATTGATTAAGTACATCTTCAAATCCTGATATTTCATCACTTATTGTAATTAAAACATAGTTATAAAACGAATTTTGAGTACCGGGATAGGTAACTTGATAAATATACCAGTCTTGTATGCTGCCGTTTTCTTTTCTTAATTCCTGAATAGATAGAAAAGTGGAAGATATATGATTTAGAAAATCATCCTCCGATTGGTTTTCAATTTTCAGGTAATCAATATGCATATATTTGCCCTGCCTTTCCTGAGCACTTGTCGAAAGAGAAATAATCAAACAGACCAAAATAGTTAGAAGAGATATTCGAATCGGAGTGGCCATGGTATCCTCCATCCAGAATTAAAAGTTAATTTAATTAACAAAATTCTATCAACAATTCGAAGTATTTGATCACTTAAAATCAAAATTATAATACCAATTAAGCGAATATAGTTAAATTATTAAATTTGCTAACATTTTGAATTACGACTCATTGTAAAGTAATTTCAAAACAATTTGAGGGTATTTATCTCAACTCAGATCAATTGAGTTGCTATATATTTCCTTGTTACATTGTCTTTATACTTTCATATCTTCAAGCAAAAGTGTTTTTGTAACTATAATTTTACAAATGTCAACAATTTCAAACGAGAAGTACGAAGCTGTTATCGGGCTGGAAGTTCATGCTCAACTTTTAACCAATAGTAAAGCATTTGCTCCTGTGTCTGCCGAATATGGTTCAGCGCCTAATACCCAGGTCACACCACTATGCTTAGGCCATCCAGGCACTTTACCTGTCTTAAACGAAAATCTTGTTCGATATATCATTAAAATGGGATTGGCTACAAACTGCAATGTTGCTGAAAAGTCAATTTTTGCTCGTAAGAACTACTTTTATCCCGATCTGCCGAAAGGCTACCAGATCTCTCAATATGACACTCCAATCTGTTTTGATGGCCATATTGATATTGAATTAGAAGATTACGACAAAAAAATTGGGATAACCCGTATTCATATGGAGGAGGATGCAGGAAAATCCATCCACGACCAGGATCCGTATCATACACTGGTTGATTTAAACCGGGCCGGAACGCCACTTATCGAAATTGTATCAGAACCAGATCTCCGCACACCTCAGGAAGCGTATGCGTACCTGACAAAAATTAAACAGATTGTTCAGTATCTGGAAATTTGCGACGGAAATATGGAGGAAGGTAGTCTCAGGTGCGATGCAAACGTTTCTGTACGACCCAGGGGAAGGGAAGAGTTTGGCACGAGAACTGAGCTAAAAAACATGAACTCATTCCGGAATGTTGAGCGTGCAATTACGTACGAAATTGAACGCCAAATAGAATTGATAGAGTCAGGCGGTGAAGTTATCCAGCAAACGTTATTATGGGATTCAAACAAACTCGAAACCCGTAAAATGAGAAGCAAAGAAGAAGCTCACGACTATCGCTACTTTCCGGAGCCGGATTTACCACCCGTAGTGGTTACCGATGAACTTTTAGACGATATCCGTAAAGACTTACCGGAATTGCCCAGTATTCGATATCGTCGATTTATTGATGAATTTGACCTGTCAGAAGATGTTGCATATACGCTTACGGAAACCCGTCAGCTTGCTGATTATTATGAAAACACTTTGCTTGAGCTGAATGAACCAAAAGCCGTTGCAAACATTATTCTCACTGAGGTATTAAGGGTGCTTAACGAAAAGAGTTTTAAAATTAGCGACTTTTCGATTTCAGAAAAAAGGCTGGCAGATCTTGTTCAGTTAAAACTCAATGACAAAGTAAATTCATCGGCAATGCAGGATATTTTTAATGCAATGCTAAATTCAGACAAATCCGCTGAAAATCTTGCTAAAGAATTGAATTTGATTCAAGTTTCGGATTCAGACTTTATAGACCCAATCATTGACGAAGTCATATCAAATAATCCCGACGAGGTAGCTCGTTACAGAGATGGGAAGAAGGCTTTAATTGGGTTCTTTATCGGGCAGGTTATGAAACAGTCTAAGGGGAAAGCTAATCCGCAACAAGTTCGGGAACGCATATCTGCAAAACTGGAAGAATAGGTTAGGCTAATTAAATTAATCTACAGAAAATCATCATTATCAAAATTACTTTAATGAACTACAAAGCTGCTTTTATTTTATTTATTGCCGCTATTGTGATGTT
>NZ_JAWLDW010000186.1:0-3617 GCF_041686455.1 Rhodohalobacter sp. | reverse complement strand
GCCTCAGCCGTCTGTTAAAACAGCAAAGCTTTTTAAGGGCAACCGGTTGATCTTATGCAGCGACGGGTTGAATGGGATGCTGAGTGATGAACAGATTCAGTCCATTCTTGAGGAAGGAGAACCCATTGACGAGACCTGCGGGAAGTTGGTTAAATCTGCAAATGAGGCCGGCGGTGAAGATAACATTACCTGCCTGATGGTAGAAATTCATGAAGGGCCAAAACCTTCATCTGAAGATCTGTTAGCGCAGACTCAGGTCGAGTCGAAGACAACCACCACTCAGGTTCTCCGAAAGAAAAATTCAAATAAGAATCTGGCTATTGCAGCACTGTTTTTTGTGATAACAGTGCTGGCAGCCTGGATCTATTTTGATGGAAGTTCTCCGGAAGTAAATGCTGTTCCGTCTACAACACCGGAGGAACCCCCTACACAGGAAATACCGGACGACAGTTTAGAGAACTCGTACCAGCCGGCTAATATGGAAGAGGAAAATTCCGCTGAACCGGCCGAAGAAGAACCACCTGCAGAGTTGCCGGATGAACCGACTGCAGATCCGGTACCTGATCTGCCAGAAGACTCAAATTCACCGGATAATGCTGATAAACCCACTGAAAAACCTAAGGAATCAGAAAAAGACTCCGTGAAACAGCAGGCCAAACCTGTGGATAAAGATTCGACAGTTACCGTTTCGCCAAAAGATCTCGAATCAAAAAAAGACACTGTTTCTGTAGCTCCTGTCGTCTCAGACAGTACAGAAACGAGTGATAAAAGTCTGGCGGATTCCGTTGCAATAGATGGTGAAAAATAAATGAGTGATTAACTAAACCCAAGTACCATGAGATGTTACGAATGCGGATATCAGAATCAATCAGACGCGAAAGTTTGCGTAAAATGTGGCACAAAACTGACGTCATCGGGTAGTGGCGGTCCGGCTCAGAATAATCCTGCGACAAGTTCTGGCGACCATGGAGCAGCAACCGTTCGGGGAAAAGTCGCTTCCGCACCCGCATGGGATGGTGAGAATTCATCACCAAAGAAGAAGCCTGAGCCCGTGGATGCGAGCATCTTAAAATGCGATGCCTGCGGCTACTACCCCCTGCGTAACAAACCTGCCAGCGATAGCCCCTGTCCAAATTGCGGGTTTAAAGGGAGTGACGAATCTTTGCGTAAAGAGCAATCCGCTCCCAAATCGGAAAAACCAAAACCTGCAGCACCGTCCGGCGCCAAGACGATGAGGATTGGGCAGGTTAATCTTTCCAAAGAGGTACCAAAGCCCAAACTGGTTTTGGTCGATGAAAACAAAAATACCGAACAGACATATGAAGGCGAAGAAATATCGCTGAACCGCACGAATCTGGCTCCGGAGAACAGCTCCATCTCTTCGAAAGAACACGCAGCATTTACTCATAAAGATGGTAAATGGACGCTCGAAGATAAGAGCAGCAATGGGGCGACCTTTATTCAGGTGAAGGGTAAAGTAATGGTTGAAAGCGGGTCATTAATCATTTTAGGGGATAAGGTATTCAGGGTAGAAATTTCTGAAATCGAAGAATGAGTTTACCCGGGGCAATACATATCGACAAAGGCAGTAAAGTTGCTTCAAAAAAAGCGACCTACCGGGTTGAAAATGAGCTGGGCGAGGGAGGTTTTGGCAGTGTGTACCAGATCAGCGATATGGAGAATCTGTACGCCTTGAAGTTGACCAAAATGTGGACCTTTATGCCGCATGAGCGAATTGAATTTGCCAAAAGGTTTCGCCAGGAGTACGACTACGGATCACAAATTACCAGTCCTTACATCGTTCGCAGCCACGATTTTGATATGCTGGAGGGGAATCCGTTTATGGTGATGGACCTTTGTACCGGCGGTAATTTGCGCGACCTGGTAGGGAAAACATTCGATTCACAAAAATTGGATGAGATCGCTCATGGAATATTAATGGGGTTAAAAGATCTGCACGATGAAGGAATTATCCACAGAGACATCAAACCGGAAAATATTCTGTTTGATGAGAAAAGAGTTCCGAAACTGGCTGATTTCGGAATTTCTGCCTCCATCAAGAAGCGCCATACGGTTGCCAATTTTATGGGGCATGCAAAGGAAGTGTTTGCCACTGGCACCTACTCTCCACCTGAGCAGATTGACCCGAAACAGGCAATGAAAGTGATGGGCCCGTCAAATGATGTTTACGCGTTCGGCGCAATGATGTATGAGCTTATTACCGGAGGCCGGTTGCCCTTTGGGCCTTTTGAGGAGTTTATGAAGGATATGGCTGCCTATGAGCAGAAAAAGAAGGAAGAGAAGTGGGATCGCGCTGCACTTGAAAAGAGCTCACCAGATCAAAAATGGGTGGACATCATTTCCAGATGTATTCGATACCGGCCGGAAGATCGGTTTGGGACCATAGATGAAATCCTTTCCGTACTGGGTTATCAACCGGTCCGCGAAGAGCCGGGGCCGGAAGTGTATCCGCATTCGGATTGGGTGTTACGGGTTCAAAATGGAGAAGAGATCGGGCGTGAATATCACCTGACAAACTTAAAGAATTCAAAATCAGCCGGGGTGCTTACCATCGGCTGGTTCAACACGGAAAATCCTTTTACAAACGACATCGGCATAGCCGAATATTTCACGGAGTATATCTCCAATTTTCACGCCACACTTGAGTACAACAGTGATGACTATCACTGGTACATCCGGGATGGTCAGTGGAGAGAAAAAGGTAGAGTGCCGGGATGGTACCGGTCAACAAACGGGGTTCTGGTGCAGGGCAGCCATATTGATGAAGGTGGGAAAAAACTTAAACCCGGGGATATTATCGCCATCGGGGATACAACTCTAAAAGTAGTTATAAATCAGAAATAACAGTTACAGTTATGGAATCAAATACACTATTTGCAAATCGCTATCTGCTTATTAAACGGATCGGAATTGGGGGGTTCTCGGAAGTCTGGAAAGCAAATGATCAGATGGCAGAAAATGCCACCGTTGCTATCAAAATTTATGCTCCTGATAAGGGAATGGATCAGCATGGTTTGAAGCAGTTTCGGCGTGAATATGCTGTAGTTTTAAACCTCAACCATCCCGTATTGCTTACGGCCCGCCACTTTGATGTTTGGGAGGGAAGACCCTATCTGGTGATGCCATTTATTGAGGGTGGGTCACTCCAGGGACGACTTATTGTAAAAGGAGTAATGAGTGAGGACGAACTGGCGAATTTACTGGCTCAGATCTCATCGGGCCTGCAATATCTGCATAGTAAGGATATTCTCCATCAGGATATCAAACCGGATAATATTCTTATTGATGGGAATGGGTCTTATCTGCTAACGGACTTTGGAATTAGTGGCAGGCTCAGAAGTACTCTTCGGAAACATACCGGCAGTTCAAAGTCGATGACAGTGGCATATGCCCCGCCTGAACGATTTACAGCCAACCCGGAGAATGTAGAAGCGAGCGATATTTTCTCACTCGGTGTACTGGTTTATGAATTGGCTACCGGCGATGTGCCATGGATGGGAAATGGCGGAATTAGCCTGAATAGCGGTGCGGATGTTCCTGAACTACCCGACCACTACTCAACAAGATTCAGAAATCTCATCAAACAGATGATGAGT
>NZ_JAWLDW010000059.1:0-16014 GCF_041686455.1 Rhodohalobacter sp. | reverse complement strand
GGAAGAAAAATTGGGCTTGTCAATAATGAACGTTATGAACGTTTTTCCAGAAAGAAGAAAGAGATCAACGACCTATTCGATTTAATTGAAAATTACACTGTTCGCCCTGAAAAGATGGATCCCATGCTAAAAGAGAAGGGGACATCAACACTTTCTCAGCCGGTGAAAGCCAGAACCCTTATTCCTCGACCACAATTAACCATCAATGATCTACTGGCAGCTGATGAAGAATTAAATGGTAAAGTATCTGCAATCACTTCAAACCGAGATGTTTTAGAGCAGGTGGAGATACAGATTAAGTATGAAGGCTATATCAAACGTGAGTTTGAAATGGTTGAAGAGATCAGTAATAAAGAGAATGCCGCTATTCCCGAAAAGATCGATTACCATAAAATTAAAAGCCTCTCTTCTGAAGGGCAAAGCAAGCTGAGTAAAATTCAACCCGAGACCATTGGTCAGGCCTCAAGAATAAGCGGTGTATCTGCAAGTGATATAGCCGTTCTCATGATTTATTTAAAGAATTAAAAAGAATTGTTTCACGTGAAACATCAAATTGAAGAGTTAAAGGTTGACAAAGAAACACTTGCCAATGTAAGGGAATTGTACTCAAGGCGCAGTGAACTTCTTGAGTTGTATATAGACCAATTGCTCGAATGGAATTCAAAAATTAATCTTGTGAGCCGCAATGTTTCACGTGAAACAGTCCGTGAGCATGTTGTTCATTCGCTAATTCCCATTGAGCTTGGACTCATTTCGGGCATTGATGAATGGGTGGATTCTGGGACAGGGGGTGGTTTACCAGGAGTACCCTTGGCGATAGTTTTTCCTGAAAAAAAATTCTACCTGAATGACAATGTCCGAAAAAAAATGAGGGCTTTATCTGATATCACGAAAGCTCTAAATTTGGAGAATGTTGAGGTTTTGGCGAAAAGTATATCGTTGGTTGGCCTAAAAACAGGGGCGGGCATTGTGACTAAACATGCATTTAAGATTGACGATTTGCTTCGGCTTACGAAGAAAAAGCCATGGAAAAAAGTAGTTATGTGGAAAGGAGTTGAAGGGGCGTATAAAGAGATGGAGAAAGTACATTCAAAAATTAAATGCACAATCTATTCCTTCCATTTTGACGATGAATTTTATGAAGGAAAGGGATTGGTTGTTCTTGAAAAGTAAATTTCATTTTTTAAGAAATGCTTTCATCTTCATGAGGCTTGTCGAGAAATTGGCAGGCCTTTGTTATTTAAAAAATAAATTTGAGGTTCTATTATGTCGAGGTTAAAAAGTTCGGAACGGCGTCTAAAATTGATTTTAATGCTTCAGGATTCTAAAAAGAAGCTAACCGTAAAGGATTTAGCCGATGAATTTGGGGTAAGTAGAAGGACGATTTTCCGGGATTTTAATTTCCTTTCTGATATAAACGTTCCGGTTACCTGGGATGAGTATAGTGGATATGGTGTGATTGAAGGGTATAGGATACCGCCTTTGATGTTCAATTCAAGGGAGCTGGCTACTATTATGGTTGGGTTGAACTTCGTGAAGTCACAAGTCGATAAAAATCTTGTAGATGATGCAAAAGGTGTAGAGCTAAAAATTAAAAATGTGTTGCCTGATGATTTGAAACAGTTTATGGAATCTCTGGACGACAGAACGGTAGTTGATCCGTTTTTACATTTTGGGGCAGACAAAAAGGTAGGAGGGAACTGGTATTTGCTGAGCAGCGCAATTTCCCAAAAAAAGAGAATCGAGTTTATTTACGAAAGCAAAATGGATGGAGCGGTGAGCAGCCGGACAGTTGACCCGTATCTCTTGGTGTTTTATAGAGACCACTGGAATTTAATTGGATTTTCTCATAAAAGAAGCGCCGTCAGGAATTTTGTATTGGATAGAATGAGTGAAGTGAAAATACTGGACGAAATATTTGACGGAAATGATAAAATTAACGTGGAGGGCCTGATTTTTAATTCTAACGAAACAGGGCAAAAAATAAGGGTAGACATCGATGAGTCGGCAGAGCGCGCATTTAAGGCCAATCTACCGACTAAAATAATTAAGTTGGAGAGGGTTGGGAATAAAAAAATTAAAGTGGAGTTCAAATTTGATAATTTAGACTATTTGAATGATTGGCTTCTACAGTTCGGAAACAATGTGAAAGTTATCAGTCCGGAGAGTCTAAAAAAGAAAAGAGAGAAGACGTTAAAAAAAATGTTAACCGAAATGAAGAGTTAATTATTGAATAGCGTAAAATGCTTCCTTTAAAAATTAGATTAAATATAAAAGGCTCTTAACAGAAGTCTTTTATAAATCTAAAGTGGTGAAATTTTTCTAGCCTCTGGATCGAAAAAAGATAATGATCCCCCTTTGAAGGGGGAAGCGAATGGAGTGAGCAGGGGGATGACTATCTGAGTCTAAAATTGACATTTTCTTGTTTCTGTAATATAAATGATCATCCCCCATACCCCCTTCGAAGGGGGACAGTCAATAGAAAATTTCAATCCCGAACTGACGATAATTAGTTTTTTAAAAAAAATTGATAAGAAATAAAAAAGGCTCCCTTTGAGGAGCCTTTTTTTATATCTATTTGATGCCAGATGTTATTCAACAGTAGGAGCGTCTTCTTCAGAAGTTTCTTCTTCATTAACAACGCGCGTTACTGCCGCAATTTTCCCATCTTCATCGAGGCGCATGATTCTCACACCTTGCGTATTTCGTCCCATGGTTCTGAGGCCTTTACATTGCATCCGGATAATCTTGCCTCTTTCAGTAATGACCATCAGGTCATCTTTATCCGAAACTTCTTTCAAAGCAATAAGATTACCGGTTTTAGGAGTAACTTTAAGAGTGATTACACCCTTACCGCCCCGGCTCTGCTCGCGATAATCATCAACCAATGAGCGTTTTCCGTAACCATTTTCTGAAATGGCGAGAACTGTAGCTTCATGAGTGTTTTTGATGACAACCATATCAACCAGTTCATCATCTTTATCCAGATTCATTCCCCGAACACCTGAAGTATTTCTCCCCATTTCACGTGCTTCTTCTTCGTGGAACCGAATAGCACGCCCTTTTTTATTGGCCAGGATAATATTGCTTTCTCCATCAGTTAATGCAGCTTCAAGCAGGCTGTCATCTTCTTTAATGTTGATGGCAATAATTCCATCTCGGCGCGGACGGCTGTAAGCCTCGAGAGAAGTCTTTTTAACCTGCCCCTGTTTTGTAGACATGATGATGGAGTGTGACTTTATGTACTCATCATCATCCAGAGTTTTAACAGGTACAAATGTTTTGATACAATCATCTTTCTCAATATCGATCAAGTTGACAATTGCCCGGCCTCTTGCCAATCTGGATCCTTCAGGTATTTCATAAACCTTCAGCCAGTAACAGTTACCCTTCTCTGTAAAGAACAGGATATAGTTATGGTTAGTGGCAACAAACAGATGTTCTACATATTCGTCGTCTTTGGTTGTGGTACCTTTCATTCCTTTACCGCCGCGCCGTTGTCTGCGATATCCGCTTACGGGCATTCGTTTAATGAAACCTTTATTGGAAATGGTAACAACAACATCCTCATCGGCAATCATGTCCTCAATATTGAAATCATCGGCAGAGTATACAATCTGGGTTCGTCTTTCATCTCCGTAACGACCTTTCAACTCGAGTAGCTCTTTTTTGATGATTTCATTTTGTTCATCACGATTAGAAAGAATTTCTCTATAATCCGAAATTTGAGATGCAATATCCCGATACTCAGTATCAATTTTATCGCGCTCAAGTCCGGTTAGCTTTTGAAGACGCATATCCAGAATAGCTTTTGCCTGTATATCGGTGAGGGCAAATTTTCTGCGTAACTCCGTATTGGCTTCCTGGGGGTTCTTAGATGCTCGAATTGTCTTAATTACTTCATCAAGATTATCGAGAGCAATTTTAAGACCTTCAAGGATATGCGCGCGAGCTTCGGCCTGATCTAAATCATAAATCGTGCGTCGAATAATAACCTCAACACGATGCTCAATAAATCGTGTAATTAACTCTTTGAGCGACATTACCTTAGGGCGCCCTTTAACGAGCGCAAGATTAATCACACCAAAAGTTTGTTGCATCTGCGTGTACTTATACAGCTGATTAAGTACAACTCCTGCATTAGCATTACGTTTGAGAATAATTACGATTCTCATTCCCTCGCGATCAGACTCATCACGGATTTCAGAGATTTCTGTAATCTTTTCATCACCAACGAGCTGGGCAACTTTTTGAATCAAAGTAGCCTTGTTAACCTGATAAGGAATTTCAGTAACTACGATCTGTTCCCTGGAATTTCTGAGCTCTTCTACATTTGCACGGGCACGCATTGTAATTTTTCCACGACCGGTAGAATAGGCTTCCTTCACACCTTCATAGCCATAAATAATACCGCCGGTTGGAAAGTCAGGAGCTGTGATATGCTGCATCAACTCCTCTGTTTCAATATCGGGATTATCAATTACGGCAACTGTACCATCAATAACTTCAGTTAAATTATGAGGAGCCATATTGGTAGCCATACCAACCGCTATACCGGATGCACCATTTAACAGAAGGTTGGGCAACATGGCCGGCAGTACAGTAGGTTCGGTTAGTGTATCATCAAAGTTGGTTTGATAATCCACCGTCTCTTTGTTGATGTCTGCCAATAGTTCTTCTGCAATCCGCTGCATACGAACTTCTGTGTACCGCATCGCTGCGGCAGAATCACCATCAATTGAACCAAAGTTGCCTTGTCCGTTAACGAGTGGATACCGAAGAGAGAACTCCTGAACCATCCGCACAATAGAATCATAAACTGCGGAATCACCGTGTGGGTGATACTTACCAAGAACCTCACCAACAATACGGGCACTCTTTTTAAAATTCCGATTATGCAGCATACCGAGATCACTCATACCGTAAAGGATCCGCCGGTGAACAGGCTTTAATCCGTCCCTAACGTCTGGTAATGCACGAGATACAATCACAGACATCGAATAATCGATGTATGACGATTGCATTTCATCTTCAATTGAAATAGGTATAATTTTTTCTGTAGCCATGAATCAGTTTTATCAGATGAATATTTTCTTAAATATCGAGTTGGGCGTATTTGGAATTTCTTTCAATGAATTCCCGGCGAGGTTCAACATCGCCACCCATTAATGTGGAGAACATTTTATCAGCTGCGGCAGCATTTTCTACCGTCACCTGTTGCAGCGTACGGGTTTCAGGATCCATTGTAGTTTCCCAAAGCTGGTCGGGGTTCATCTCACCAAGACCTTTATATCGCGAAACGTCAAATTTTTTCTTCGACTTTTTCAATTCGCGAATTAATTTGTCCCGAGTGTCATCATCCCAAGCGTAATCGATTTGTCCACGTGTAGATGTGATTCTATATAGAGGTGGCGTTGCAATATATACAAAACCATTTTCGATAAGCGGGTGCATATATCTAAAGAAGAATGTGAGCAATAGCGTACGGATGTGAGAACCATCAACATCGGCATCTGTCATGATGATAATTTTATGATACCGCAGTTTATCAAGCTCAAACTCCTCCTCGTGCCCCACACCGGTGCCCAAGGCGGTTATCATCGCTTGTATCTCTTTGTTTTCAAGTATCTTATTGATTTTGGCTTTCTCAACATTCAGGATTTTACCTCTTAATGGGAGAATTGCCTGAAAACTTCGGTTACGTCCCATTTTAGCAGATCCGCCCGCAGAGTCACCCTCAACCAGATAAACTTCACTATGTGCCGGATCTTTAATGGAGCAGTCTGCAAGTTTTCCGGGTAGACCGCCGCCACTCATTACACTTTTTCGTTGAATAAGCTGACGTGCCTTACGGGCAGCTTCACGTGCCTCAGCTGCTACAATTACCTTGTTAAGTATCTTTTTGGCAGTTTTGGGATTTTGCTCCAAATAATCATTGAGTTTCTCATAAACAATAACTTCAACGGCACTTTGAACCTCGGAGTTACCCAGTTTTGTTTTGGTCTGTCCTTCAAATTGAGGTTCTGCAACCTTAACACTCAAAACACAGGTCATACCTTCACGGAAATCTTCGCCGGAGACCTGAATTTTACTGTTTGATTTGATGATGTTGTTTTTATCGGCATAGTTTTTAAAACAGCGGGTAAGTGCTCTTCTAAAACCAGAAATGTGAGTTCCACCTTCGCGCGTGTTAATATTATTAACGTATGAATGCACATTTTCCGAATAACCGTCGTTATACTGAATGGCAAGTTCCACCGGAACATTTTCGACTTCACCGGAAATGTACATCGGCTCTTTCATCAAAGATTCGCGGGACTCATCCAGGTATTGAACGAAATCTTTAACACCGCCGGCAAAATGAAACTCAACATGATGAGAATCACTGTCCTCTTCCTCACGCTCGTCAATAATTTCAACAGTTATTTCCGGATTCAGAAATGCGAGTTCCCGCATACGATCGGCAATGATGTTGAATTTAAACTCAGTTGTTTGAGTAAAAATCTCAGGATCGGGCTTAAACTTTATTGTGGTTCCGGTAACTTTGGTTTTACCAACTTCCTGGAGCGGTGTTGTGGTAAAACCACGCTCAAATTCCATCATGTAAATTTTACCGTCACGATGGATTTCAGCACTAAACTGGACGGCAAGAGCATTTACACAACTGACTCCAACACCGTGAAGTCCACCTGATACTTTATAAGAATCTTTATCAAACTTGCCGCCGGCATGGAGTTTGGTTAGTACAACCTCAACAGCAGGCATGTTTAATTTTGAATGCATATCTACAGGAATACCACGTCCGTTGTCGGAGATGGTAATCGAATCATCATCATGAACGATTACTTTAATGTGGTCGCAATATCCTGCAAGTGCCTCATCAATAGAGTTGTCAACAACTTCGTTGATCAGGTGATGAAGGCCGCGCTGACCGGTGTCGCCAATATACATTGATGGGCGTTTACGAACAGCTTCAAGACCTTCTAATACCTGAATATTGGAAGCTTTATAGTCAGATCCTTTCTTCTTTGCCATAAATGGGGTTGAGTGTGGTTAAAAATAGCCTCTTAGACGGTGGAAAATAGCGCAAGATCGGGCAAAATCAAAACAAGGAATGGGTATATGTGCCTTTTTGTAACATCTCCTTAAAATGGGCGATTTTGGAGTGCAAAGCGGGGTGATTAATGAATGAAAGTTGGACCCGAATGTTCAATCAAAAATAATATGCAAAAAAGCATTGAATTTAAAACCAAATCCCCTTAATTTTGGTGTCTATCGAAAAACCAGCTAAGTAATCAAATTATGGCACGCAAGGACGATATTACAGGACAAAAGCCGCTGAACGGTTATCGCTCTTCTAAAGCGAATAACAAAACGAAGCACCGTTTTCATTTGAATTTGAAAAAGCGTCGATTCTATATTCCTGAAGAAGATCGGTGGGTAACACTGAAGGTTTCAAATAAAACCCTCCGTACAATTAACAAGAAGGGAATTTCTGCAGTTTTGAAAGAGGCCAGAAAAAAAGGAACACTTTTAAAAGAGGTATAAACAATGGCGAAAGGTAATCGCATCCAGGTAATTTTGGAATGTACTGAAAAACCGGGCAGTTCGCGGTATGTTACGACAAAGAACCGTCGGAATACAACAGACCGTCTTGAATTGAAAAAATACAATCCGGTACTTAGAAAGCACACAATCCATAAAGAAATTAAATAAACCCAACCATGGCGAAAAGACAAGCATTTGGTGAAGAAGCTCAGGCGCTGAAACAATCTCAGCGTAAAATGGCGAAGGTTATCATCTCTACAAAAAATGAGCGCGGTAAATATGCATTCAAAGAAACGATGATGAACCAGGATGACGTAAAAGAATTTATCAGTAAAAGTAAATCGTAAAAAGATTTATTATTGATTTTGTAGAAAAGGTTGCATCCCGAACGGATGGAACCTTTTTTTTTGCTTACATTTGACAGTAGTTTCAATTTCAAAAAAGAGGAGAAGGTTTTATGAGTATTAAAGAGACCATAATGGACGATCTGAAGGAAGCTATGAAAGCCCAAGAGGCCGATAAGCTTCGGGTGCTTCGTTCTTTGAAGGCAAAAATTTTGGAAAAAGAGATCAGTGAGCGGAAAGGCGGTGAATCATCAATTACTGATGAACAGGTAACTGAGGTCCTGATGAAAGCGGCAAAACAGCGAAAAGAGTCTATTGATCAGTTTGAGCAGGGCGGCCGTGACGATCTTGTTGAAAAAGAAAAACAGGAGCTTAGTATCATTGAATCTTACTTACCTGAAATGATGGACGATGACGCCATCAGAAAAGAGGTTCAAAAACAGATGGAAGAAATGGGTGCAAGTTCCATGGCCGATATGGGAAAGTTGATGGGCGTTATGATGTCTAAGCTGAAAGGTAAGGCGGAAGGTGGAGATGTCAGCCGGATTGTCAAAGAGGAACTATCCAAATAGAAAAAAATGAATCTCCTCGATTTCTTTATCGTGATACCCATTGGCTATTTTGCGTATCGCGGTTTTAAGAGCGGAGTCATTCACGAAGTGCTCAACATCGCAGGAATAGTTTTAGCTGTTTTCATCACCTTTAAGTATATGGATGAAGCCTCCGCTATGTTCAGGCCTTTGTTCGATAATCCCGATTATGCTATTGTTGCAGCCGGTATATTTTTATTTGTGATCACCGTAGGGACAGTTCAGGCGATAGCATATGCTACGCAAAAACTACTTGAAGTGATTAAGCTCAACATGATTAACCGACTCGCCGGTTTGGCTTTTGGTGCATTAAAATCCGGTATTGTTATCAGTGCTATACTGCTTTTAATGGCCGGATTTAATTTGCCGGGAGAACAAAGCAGAAATGAATCAATTTCCTACTCTTATGTTATCTATGTAGCTCCCATGGCTTTCGACTTAGTGGCTAAAGTATACCCGGGAACCGAAAATTTTATAGAAACGATTGATCGGACAATCGAAGAAAATAATCCGATAAAATCATTACCAATATTTGAAGATTTAAGTATATGAGTTTTCCATCAGTAGAAGAACAATTGAATGTAATTAAAAGGGGTACAGTAGAAATTGTGCCCGAAGACGATCTTGTCGAAAAGCTGAAAAAGTCCAGAAAGGAGAACAAGCCTCTGCGAATTAAACTTGGCTGTGATCCAACCCGGCCCGATTTACATCTTGGTCACTCTGTTATTCTAAGAAAACTGAGACAGTTTCAGGATCTGGGGCACCAAGTTATACTTATTATCGGTGATTTCACTGCACTGATTGGAGATCCGACAGGCCAGAATAAAACCCGCCCGTCACTCACTGAAGAAGAGATCAAAGAAAACGCACGAACCTACCTTGACCAGGCCGGAAAAATTCTGATCGGTGAGAAAACCGAGATCGTATACAACTCTGATTGGCTGAGTGACATGAAGTTTCAGGATGTAATTTTGCTTAGTTCAAAAATGACGGTAGCCCGGATGATTGAGCGGGATGATTTTTCAAAGAGATATAAGAACAACGAGTCGATTTCACTTCACGAATTTCTCTATCCACTGGCACAGGGCCAGGACTCTGTTTATCTAAAATCCGATGTAGAGCTTGGTGGAACGGACCAGAAATTTAACCTGCTTGTTGGGCGTGATTTGCAGAAAGATGACGGCCAGGATCCACAGGTTTGTCTGATGATGCCGCTGCTCGTCGGAACGGACGGATCGATGAAAATGAGTAAATCATACGATAACTACATTGGGATAGATGAGCCTGCTAATGACATGTACGGCAAATCTTTGTCTATTCCGGATGATCTGATGTATTCGTACTACGAACTGGTTACCGACATCTCTACAGATGAGCTGGAATCAGTTAAGGAGCGTATTGAAAAAGATCCTCGCAATACGAAGCACGACCTGGCATTCACCATCACTCGAATGTACCATGGAGAACAGGCAGCGAAAGACGCCCGGAAATATTTTGAGCAGACGGTGATCAACAAGAATATACCTGATGATGCACCGGAACTTACTTTTGAGGCCGGATCAACCCACAGGCTTTTAGATATCATTTCAGATGCGAACCTGACATCAAGTAATGGTGAAACCAAGCGAATGATGAAGCAGGGTGGCGTTACACTGGATGATGATAAAATTAAGAGCCCGGGATATGAAATCACCTTTCAACCGGGTGATGAATTTGCTCTAAAAGTAGGTAAGAGAAATTTTGCTAAATTAAAGGCAGAATAAACAATAAACCGTGGCCGGTACTGATTGATAATTGACCGGCTTATTATGAACCCGATAAACCATGGGAACACATTTTTCCGGATCTAATTCTGAAATAAATACTCTGAATGCCTTCATCAAGATTATGCGGGCAACAGATTCTCTTAGCAACAGGTTGAATCGGCATCTTGCTGAGGCGAATCTGACAGAGAGTCAATTCGGCACACTTGAAGCACTTCACCATTTAGGCCCTCTCAATCAGCGATCTATTGGAGAGAAAATTTTGAAGAGTGGCGGAAACATAACCATGGTTGTGGATAATCTGGAGAAGCAGGGTTATGTAAAAAGGAAAAAAGATCCCAATGATCGCCGTGCAGTACTGATACACCTAACCCCATCCGGAAAGAAATTTATTGAAGAGTTCTTCCCCAAGCACCTGGGGAAAATCAAAGAGGAGTTCTCTGTATTTACAGAGAAAGAGAAAAAAGAACTGGCCCGATTGTGTAAAAAACTGGGAGTTAAAGAAGATTCCTAAAGAGCTTCTGTAGATCTGTAAGGAAATTCACTTTCCTGTTTCTTACAGGTATGAGTGGCTCTGTAAGATACCGATTCCCCACCGCTTCATACCCGGCACTACGGGTTATGATTTTGATGATGTTAGGGATATCCTGCGGATATTTATCTAATCTCACCCTGTTCAATTCAGGTCTGATATTTACTATAATTCTACTTTTGTGGGTTATAACGGAATTTTTGCTGAGAAAAGTAAAAATTACTCTTTCATCTCGACTATCTACAATTCTCTACCTGCTCATTATATTTTCGGCTTCCTTTTTATGGTTTAAAGTCGCTGATCATAATCTTCATAAAACAGTTGATGATGCAGAATTTTTAAAGCTCTATGCATGGGAAAACGTAGAGTTAGAAGGAACCATAAAAGAAAAGGGGTATTCCGCTAGCGGAAAGAGAGTTTATGTAGCTGAAGTATCTCAAAGCAGGCTGGAAGAGGGGCTGATATCTTTAAGAAATTACAGAATCAGGCTGTATGATGATCAATTTGAAACAAGAGATCTGCAAACAGGCAGCTCATTCAGGGCAATTGTTAAACTTTACGAATTCCCTGAAAGAAGAAATCCACATGATTTTGACTATGGAGGTTGGCTTCACAGTCAAAAAATAGTGGCACACGGTGAATTATCAGAGCTTATTGAAAAAAGCACATCACAGGCGATTTTTAGCTGGATAAATCTAAGGGGTTACGTACAGAAAAATATAGACGCTCTTTTTGACCCTCAAATCGCACCCATGGCAAAAGCCCTGTTTTTGGGCTATAAAGAGGAGATAAGTGAAGTCACCCGGAAAAATTTCTCCAGGTCCGGTTTGTCGCACATTATGGCAGTATCAGGTTTACATGTGGGCTTTATTGTAGCTCCAATTTGGTTCATTATACCGTTTTTATGGACCAGAAGGTGGGGAAAATGGGCCGGTTTAATTCTATTGACTGTACTGCTAATTGGCTATTCAGGATTAACAGGTTTTAGTGCTTCGGTTAGCAGGGCGTCACTCATGGCTTGGCTTATAACATATGGGAAACTTTTCAATAAAGTTCGCAACTCTATAAATCTGACTGCCGGTGCAGCCATAATTTTGCTCATGATAAATCCATATCAACTGTTTGATGTTGGCTTTCAGCTTTCATTTGGGGCGGTTTTTACAATACTTTTGCTAATGCCGGAAGCACAGCGAATAATACCCGCCCGATATCGCTATGGCAAAATTGGAGCATTTGCTACAATTGTGATTATTTCTGTGGTGGTCCAGGCCGGTCTGTTTCCAATCCTTACTTACTACTTTGGAGAGTTCTCAATTGCGGGGCCTATCGCTAATGCATTTGTAATACCAATCATGACAATTACAGTACCCGCAGGGTTAGTGATGTCTTTACTTCCTATTTCACTTAGTCGGGTTTTAGCGTACGCAGTAATGCCGGTAGAGTGGAGCTTGGTGTGGATTGAAATCGTGGCTCAAAAAATTGGAGGTAATGAGTGGAGTTATTTTTCGATTTCAAATGAATCGCTCCTGATCTTTCTGTTTTGGATTTTGGTTATTCTATTTCTTGGTTCAATTAGGATACCGGAAGTTAGATGGAAGTTGTTAATTGGCGTTCTGATCGTGTTTAACCTATTTTTGGTTGAACAAATCGTTCAAAAATCTCAACCAAACCCTCTGCGGGTCACGTTTTTGGATGTAGGACAGGGTGATGCCATACATATTCAAACGCCATCAGATAAACATATTTTAGTAGACGTTGGCAGGTGGAGTCCGGGATATGATAGCGGCTCGAATACGATTACTCCATATTTGAAACAAATCGGAGTGGAAAAAATAGACGCAATAATATTATCACACCCGCATGCAGATCATATAGGAGGAATTGTATCGCTACTGAATGAATTTGATGTGTCGGGTATCTATCAAAGCAGTTACGAGTATGAAAGTCAGCTATACAGTAACTATATAAAAACGGCAGATGAATTGGGCGTGCCTGTTAAAAATATTTTTGCAGGTGAGCTCCCGGAAATCGATGATAACCTGCGCTTTTACATATTGGGTCCCATGCTAAAAGAGGCTAAACCCTCTAGTGCAAATAATTATTCTGTGGTTGTAAAGGCGGTGTATGGCGATCGATCAGTATTACTGACGGGAGATGCCGAAAAAGGACAGGAGAGGGAATTGGTAAACATCTATGGAGATTTTTTAAAATCAGATCTCTACAAAATGGGTCATCATGGTAGCAGAACGAGCTCAACGGAAAACTTTCTTGAAAAAGTAAACCCTGAATTATCTGTTGCTTCGTTGGCATTCAGAAACAGATTTCGCCATCCCAACCTTGAATCAGTGACCCGCTTAAGCAACTATAGCGAAAAAAATTACTACACAAGTTTAGAAGGTGCAGTTGTTATTGTGACAGACGGAAAAAATTTACAGAAGATAGATTGGAAATAAACCCACAGCTGCCCAAAACATTTCGAAGTTCTTACTATAATCGTTTCTGTTTAAATAATTTTCAACGATAATCTATCCCTCTTATTTCTTCTCGCAGAATTACGTAGATGAACCCGCTGAGCCCCGCAGAAAATTTTTATAAATTTGCGCTTAACTCTGCGATAATCTGCGAGAAAAGAAACAGATGTTGTTAAGGGCTTTCAACCTCTTTTAATTTCATTAATCATTTAGAGAGTTGTTATATAAAGCAAAAAAAGAAGTTTGACCGTGGGGTATCGAAGGTGTAATTTCATCAAGTGAAAAAATTAAAGAATAAGTAATTATGTCAGATAAGGAACGACTGAGTTTCGAAGAAGCTTTAGAACAGTTGGAAGCAATAGTAGAAAAACTCAACGATAAGGAAATATCACTCGAAGAGTCCGTGGCCTTGTATGAAGAAGGTCAAAAGCTTTCTAAAATATGTTCTGAAACACTGGAAAGCGCTGCGTTAAAAATCGAAAAAATTGATCAAACAAATAGCGCCCCTGAAAATGAGTAGCGGTACTTATGGAAACATACAAGCCAACTCCCGGCCCTTTTTTAGCAAAAATATCATCACCGAATGATCTGAAAAAGCTCTCTCCGAAACAGCTTCAGGATGTATGTGATGAGCTAAGAGAATACATAATCGATTCTGTATCTGTTCATGGAGGCCATTTTGGCGCCAGTTTGGGTGTGGTTGAGCTAACGGTTGCATTACACTACGTATACGATACTCCAAAGGATAAGCTCGTGTGGGATGTTGGTCATCAAGCTTATGGCCATAAGATTTTGACCGGAAGAAGGGAACAGTTCCATACGAACAGAAAGTATAACGGACTATCCGGTTTTCCGAAAAGATCAGAAAGTGAATATGATGCTTTTGGAGTAGGTCACTCAAGTACATCCATATCTGCAGCTTTAGGAATGGCCGTTGCCTCAGATTTAAATAAAGAGGGTAAAAAAGCCGTTGCTGTTATTGGCGACGGTGCAATGACCGGCGGTATGGCGTTTGAAGCGCTGAATAATGCAGGAGCCCAAAAGTCAGATATATTGGTAGTTCTGAATGATAACAATATGTCGATTGATCCCAATGTTGGAGCTCTGAAGGAGTATTTGGCAGATATTACTACCAGTAAGACATTTAACAAAATGCGTGATGAGATCTATGATCTGCTGGGACATTTTAAATCTGCCGGTGAAAAAATGCGAAAAGTGGCTTCCAAGCTCGAGAAAGCCATGACAGCCGCCATTACTCCCGGCGCACTTTTTCAGGCGTTGGGTTTTAAATATTACGGCCCCGTTGACGGACACAATGTTGATGCACTTCGAAGACATTTAGAAGATCTTAAAACTGTTTCAGGTCCCAAATTACTGCATATCGTAACGGTGAAGGGAAAAGGGTTTGCACCTGCAGAACGAGAACAAACGAAGTGGCATGCCCAAAGCAGTCCGTTTGACAAGATAACCGGAAATCCATTATCCAAACCGAAGTCAAATGATAAGCTGCCGCCAAAGTATCAGGATGTATTTGGAGACGCTTTGGTGGAACTGGCTGATGAAAACAAGGATATTGTAGCTATTACTCCGGCCATGCCAAGCGGTTCCAGCCTATGGCCCATGATGAATGCCTATCCGGATCGATCGTTTGATGTGGGTATTGCAGAGCAACATGCAGTAACGTTTGCTGCAGGACTTGCTACAGAGGGGAAAAAAGCTTTTGCGGCTCTTTACTCAACGTTTTTGCAGCGGGCTTATGATCAGGTTATACATGATGTATCCATTCAGAAATTACCCGTTGTTTTCTGCATCGACAGGGCCGGGCTTGTTGGAGCTGATGGCCCCACGCATCATGGGCTCTATGACGTTTCATATCTTCGGGCTATACCAAATATGATTGTATCTTCACCGATGGATGAGCAGGAGTTGCGGGATATGATGTATACCGCCTCAAAATATTATGATGCCGCCTGGGCCATACGATATCCGAGGGGAAGGGCTACCGGAATGAAAAGCCGAGAGGAATTCCTGGACGTTGAGATTGGAAAGGGTCGAATGATTGAAGAAGGGGATAGCGTTGCTATTCTAAGTTTTGGGCCGATTGGTAAATATGTGGTTGAAGCATCTGGAAAGCTGAAAGAAGATCAAATCTACATAGGCCATTTCGATATGCGGTACGCCAAACCATTAGACACTCAATTGATCGATATCATCCTCTCGAAGTACGATCACATAATCACTTTAGAAGACGGCACAAAACTAGGTGGTTTTGGCTCCGCAGTTGCAGAATATGTTGCTGAAAAAGGCGCCGGTGTTCCTGTGAAAATTATGGGAGTACCGGACAAAATTATTGAGCATGGCTCACAGAGAGAGCTGCACGATGAAGTGGGCATTGGACCCGAAGGGATCGCAGATACAGTGAAAAAATTACTTGGAATAAAAATTGCCTGATCCGAAATCCTTATCTTAGTTTCTGAATTAATAATTGATCAGAAAAATATCTACTCCATTGTCTTACACGCTTGACGACTTCGATTACCACCTGCCTGAAGAACTTATCGCTCAAAAACCTGCTATTCCAAGAGATCACTCCAGGCTTTTAGTCTATGATCGTAAAACCGGCACTATTAGGGATGATTACTTTTACAATATTGGCAAATATCTTCCTGCAGAAACCTCGCTGGTGGTGAACAACAGTAAGGTTGAAAAGTGTCGGCTGCTTTTTAATGATGACAAAATTGAGATTTTTGTAACCAAAGCTGTAGA